>JAHYYD010000049.1 GCA_019425105.1 Actinomycetota bacterium | reverse complement strand
GCCCTCATGGCGTGGATCGTCCAGCACCAGGGCTGGTACGAGTGGACGGGAGCGATCCCGGCGGACGTGTGAGCACAGGAGGAATGTGTGTACCCACGTCATTCACGTTTCTCCCCCGAGAGCCGTTCGATGAGTGCTCGGCAACAGCTCGGCATGGCCATATGGGCCTGTGTGATCGTCGGATCCGCGGTCGTCATGCTCGGCGCGTTTTTGCTGGCCGGGAACTTCGGCGTCCGTCAGCTGGTCTGTTCACTCATCGGCTCTGGCGCGGCCGTTGTCTTCGGTATCTGTCTCTTATCGCTCCTTCCGACGCTTGTGCGCACGATGCGCGCACAGCTGGATCAACCTGGCGACGCAGGCCCTGCGATCAAGACACTTGTCGGCATTGCTCTCATCGCGTTGGTCGCGACCGCGTGTACCGTCATGGGCGGTGGAGCCTTCAGCGAGCTGTCCAGCGACGCCCGCCAAGGCCCCCAGACGCGGGCCGTCACGAGCTGTGAGAACTTCCAGACGCTCACCGAGCACGGGCGTCGCGGCAGCACCTACTACCGCAACGTTTTTACCCTCCATTTTGACGAAGGAAAGCCGCGTCACTTCGACATCACGACGCACACGCAAGACGAGTTCACGAAACCAACAAGCCCCTACTACGCTGTCTATCAAGCATGTGTCGTCCACCCTTTCACGACCTCGCTCGTCGTCGACTACTACCCACGCAGTGGGATCATGAAGGCTATCCGTGAGGCGTGACGCGAACGCGTCCCGGCCTCGTCCATCCCACACACATCAGTGAGACTATGAGCAACCAGTACCCCACCTCTCCCCCGCCAGGTCCCGTCAACCGCCCCCCGGCCTCGTCGATGATCGAGCGCCTGCCGCGGGGGTTCTCAACGCGCGCAAACCTGCTCGCATTCGTCGTCATCGGCTTCTTCGGCACCATTGCCTACGCCTTCGCGACGCTCGGCAGGTACGTGCACTTCGGGTTCTGGCGGCTCGTGTGGGTGGCCGCATGGTGCGCCATCGGTCTCGTCGCTGCGATCGCATGCGCGGTTCTCTTGACCTATCTGCGGAGGCGTGGGCGCCGAGCGCAGGCCGAGGGGAACGCCTCCTCCGGTACGCTCTACACCGCCGTCTCAATCGCGGTGGGCGTTGTCGGCATCGTGATCGCTGCTGTGTCAGGCGTCTACGGGATCGCCGTCGCCCGGGACTTCACGGAGGGGCCCCGCACGATCAAAGTCACGTCGTGCCAACTCACCCAGAAGGAGCACTACAAGCCGTCGGACGATCACAGCAAGGTCATCGACTACTACGACAATCACTTCGCCATGACCCTGGAGGACGGGACAACGCGCACACTCACGCTCGAGACCGAGAGCTCCGACGACCTCGCCAAGGAGGGCGGCGTCTCCGCATTCATCTACGAGACATGCAAGGCGCGTTCCGGCGCGACGTCACTGACCGTCGATGTCTACAGCCACAGCTGGATCATCGTCGACGCACGAGTGGAATGAGCGGCACATGACCAAGGAGAAAACCACCGCGCGCGACAAGCTCCTCGCCTGCGCAATCATCATCGCTATCATGTCCCTCAATATCGTCTTAGGATCTTTCTTCTCACCCCGCGCATGGTCGTCGGCCGTCGTCACCGCAGCGGCTTCGTATCTGATTGTCTTCATCGTGGTCGCAGCCACTGCCGGCATCCGATTCCTGTACAGGGATTGGAAGACGCCTCCCCGCCACGACCTCAACCACCCAGCCGCGACGCTGCCCGCGAACCTCGCTGGACCCACCCCGACGCCCGCCCGCGCCCAGGCGGCCAGCCGCGAGCGCCCGGCCCCTCCTACACCGCCGAGCAATTTCGCAACCATCGACGGTGCCATCAGCTACGCGCAGCAATCCGGCTTTTCCATCATCAACCTGTTCACCGAGCACACGCCACTCAATGACTTCCGCGAGGCCGTGGGCGCGGAAACCATCTACCTGGTTCTCTCCCACATCGCCGAAATTGACAAGAACGCTTCGGTCACTGTCACCGGGTCCGCGATGGACGGGGCGCTGACGCTGACCATCAGCGCCCTCACGTCTGAGGCATCCGTCCTGGGCGGGCGTCGCATGGGTGAGATCCGTGCCCTCATCGACAGCGTGAGCGGTAGTGTGGAGACCGACGAGCAAGTCGGCGCCTGGTCGCTCACCGCGCACCTGCCCACCGCAGCGGGTGCACCCTCCTAGCTCAGGCCTCGCCCACCATCGCCCGAACACCCGCATCAGGAGATCATGACCACCCAACCCCAGAAGACGTCCCGACGCGGGCGCAAGAAAACGCGCATCTCCTTCCCAGTGGCGCTCATTCTCGCGTGCGTCTACATCTACCAGATGAGCGGGCAAGGGCGAGACGTCGGCAAAGACAGGTTCATCTGGGAACTGATCGGCGCCGGGGCAGCGCTCCTCATCCCGCTTGGCTGCCTGCTCGTCATCGCCATGCTCACGTATAGCTTCACGCGCCCCGGAAAAAACGGAAAAGGACTCGGCGCGACGGTTACCTCCCTCTTCCTCGGTGTCGCGTTCTTCCTGTCCGCCCTCATCAGCTACGTCCCGGTCACCTACGCCCTCCCCCGCATTCGGGACGCGATCGACGGGCCACAAACCGTCACCATTATCTCGTGTCGATTCGAGCAAGACACGCACACCGAAAAACGATCCCGACACAGCAGCACAACCGTGTACGACAACAAGTTCATCATGACTGCGGCCGACTACACCAGACACACAACGACATTCGAGACCGGGTCACAAACTTCAATCCAGCACGCGACCGGTGTCGGGGCTGTTCTGTACGACGCGTGCGTGACGCGATCCGGTTCCGCGACCTTCACCGTGGACGTCTATCGCCGCAGCTGGGTCCTCGTCGACGTGCGAGGGGAATGAGCGGCACATGACCAAGCAGAAAGCCACCAGCCGCGAGAAGCTGCTCGCGAACCTCGCTAAGCCCACCCCGACGCCCGTCTGCGCCCAGGCATCCGTCCTGGGCGGGCATCGCATGGGTGAGATCCGTGCCCTCATCGATAGCGTGAGCGGTACTGCGGAGACCGACGAGCAAGTCGGTGCTTGGTCGCTCACCGCGCACCTGCCCACCGCAGCGGGTGCACCCTCCTAGCTCAGGCCTCGCCCGTCACTCCTCACTTCATAGGTCCCCGCATGAGCACCCCCAACCAGTTCAACTCCCCGTCGAACCCGTCCGGCCCCGGACAGATTCCCCCCTTCGATGCCTCCCAGTACCAGTACCCCTCCTACCAGGGCACCGACTCCCAGCAGGCATCCGGATACCAGTATCCGCAGTACGGGCACCCCTACCAGGTGCCCGGTGCCGCGTCGCCCGACGGCTACCGCAGCGAGTATCAGGGCCAGCACAACCCGCAAGCCGACTACCGGTACCCGCAGAACCAGTCGCCCGCGGGTGCCGCCTCCTACGGGTACGCCCAGCCCGACCCCTCGCACGAGGAAGATGATGCTGCCCCCATCCAACAGAAGAAGCGTTCCCTCGCGACGACCATCCTCACGATCCTGGCCGTCCTCGCCATCCTCATCTACACCGTGGTGGGAGGCTCATTCGACTTCGGCACGGATCGACTCACCTGTACGGCCGCGGCCAGCGGGCTCGCGCTCATCGTCGCCATCGGGTGCCTGGTCAGCATCCCCCGCTCCTTCCGCGAATTGCGGCGAGCCAAGGCCGCCGGCGACATCGCAACCCGAAGCATGCGCGTTCGCGCCCTGTTCTTCGCCATCATCATCCTCCCCCTCAGCGGCTACTTCTCCGTCGCCTACGGCGTCCCGGCCGCCCAAGACCTCGTCGAAGGCCACCACACCGTCACCGTCACCTCGTGCACCTACGAGCAGGGCTCGCATCGAAAGTCACGTCGGCGCGGCCGCGGACGCACCGTGTACGACAACTACTTCACGATGACCCTCGCGGACGGGACGCTGCATACGACAACCATCGAGACAGACCAGCCCACGAGCATCCAGACCATGGGCGGCACCTACGAGGTGCTCTACCAGGCGTGTAAAGTGCAATCGGGCAATGCGTCCATGACCCTGGACGTCTACGAGCACAGCTGGATCATCGTCAACGCCCGCCTGAACTGACACACACGATCAGTCTCGCCCCGGCCTCGTTCCCACCCTTTCCCTCAGGTCCACCATGAGCAATCAGAACCCTTATCCGTCCCCCTACGATCCGTCCACTGACGGCAGTCAGCCCGCCAATCAGCCGCAGGTGCCGCAGCCGCAAGCGGGCGACGCGCAGCCTTCCTTGCCGCCGCTGTCGTACCAGGGTTGGGCATACCAGGGGTCCCCATACGGGCAGGCATATGCCGCGTCGTCCGACGCCGACGAGGCCTCTCAGAGTGTTCCTGCCCCCAACGATCCTTCCGGCGAGGACACAGCGCCGAAGAAGCACACGGGGTGGTGGATCCTGCTCACGCTCGTGGGCCTCCTCCTTGGCACAGTCCTCTATTTCTTCGGCGAGATGTTCGACTTCGGCACGGAACGGATCGTCTGGACCCTCATCAAGTGCGCCGTCGCGCTCGTCTTCGCCCTCGCCATGATTCCCCTCTATGCTGTTACGCGGCGCAATTACCTCGCTGCGAGCGCGCGGGGCGATGAGGAAGTGGCACAACAACGCCAGCTCGGCCTGGGGATGGTCGGCGTCTTTGGCCTCGGGTTCGCCATTTACGCGCTGTCGAACGGCGTTCCCGCGGTGCTTGACGTCGCCGACGGCCCACACACTGTCACGGTCACGTCATGCAGCTTCGAGCAGTACAAGACGAGTCGGTCACGCTACCGCGGCGGCGTCTCGACCGTGTACGAGAACCAGTTCATCATGACGTTTGAGGATGGCTCGACCCACACGCAGACCGTCGAGACGGACAGCAAGGATGAGATTGCGAGGCAAGGGGACGTGACAGCCGTCCTCTACGAGGCCTGCGCCCTGCGCTCCGGCAACGCGACCATGACCATCGGTTACTACACGCATTCAAGGGTCGTCGCGAGCGCGAAGATCAACAACTGATCGGTCGGCCCGCCCACCCGGCAGGCCGGCGCACGCGCCCCGGCCTCGTCCCAACCTCTACGGCCTGAAAGGGAACCCATGTCACGCAACCCCGCTTCCTCTCCTCGTCGGGCTTCCTCGCCCGCGCAAGGCCCGACACGCACAGGTGTCCTCAAGAAGATCGCCACCGCCATCGGGGCCGTCCTCGTGGCTCTCGTCATTTCCGCCTATGGGATCTTCTTGGTCATCGGAGAGCACACAGACTTCGGCCGCGAGCGCGTCGTGTGGTATACGCAGGCCTGCGGCGTTGGGCTCGTCATCGTCGCCGGGCTCCTCATCGCGTGCGCGTTCGCCTACCTCGGCGTGTGGCGGGCCAAGCGCAACGTCGATATTGAGAAGTACAACCAGCGTTCCTTCGGCATGGCCGCCCTGTGCGTGATCGCGTTATACGTGGGATTCCGGTCGATCAGCCAGGGCCTTCCCGCCTTCCGCGACCTGAAGGAGGGCACCACCACCGTCACCGTCACCTCGTGCAGCTTCGAGCAGATGCCGCGGTCAAACCCGGGGACGCGCGCTGATCGTACGCCCGACAACGATTGGGACAACACCTTCACGATGACGCTCGCTGATGGCACCAAGCACGTCACGGTCATCGAAACATACAATGCCAACGACATCGCCTCGCGCGGCGGTCTCACGGGCGTCCTCTACGAGGCCTGCGCTCGGCGCTCCGGATCCGCCTCCATGACCATGGAGGTCTACCCCCACACGTGGTCCATCGTCGAGGCGCGCATCGACTGACAAGACACAGGAGAGAGCCATGAGTATGCCCCCACGTGATCCTTCCTTTCCGCCGTCGCGGCAGGACTACAGGGACCTCATCGACCACCACTACGTCATCCGCGGCCTCACGTTCGCCCCGCTCATCCTGTTCCCGATCGCGATGAAGACCGGCGCGCAATACGGGCCGCTCAGCCTGTGGACGGGCATCGGCATGAACCTCAGCATCCTCCTCACCTGCCTCACGATCCCGCTGGCGATTCCCGTGATGCTGCGCGACGCCCGCGAGGCGCAGGCCCGCGGCGTCGACAAGGCGATCCCCCGCCGACGCCGCTGGAAAGCCGCCGGACGAGTCGCCATCGCCATCTCTTTCGGGATACTGAGCACCGTGCGCATCGTCCCCCTCGTCCGAGACCTGGCAAGCGGGCCCAAACCCGTGACCGTCACCAGCTGCACGAGTAGCGTCGCCGACCGTGAATGGCGCAGCGGCAGACGAGGATCGCGCACAACCACCATCTATCAGGTCTACGAGATCACCATGCAGCTCGCAGACGGCTCCACCCGCGTCCAAGACATCAGCCTGCAACCGCAGGACTCCGAACCCGCCAACTCCCTCGCAATCTACGACACGCTCTACGACGCCTGTGTCACCCATCCGGGCCAGACACCCATGACGCTACAGGTCATGCCCCGCAGCTGGCGGATCATCGAGGCCCACCTCGGCTAGCGCCAGGCCCCACGGCCTCCACACACAGGACACGATCCCCATGAGTTTATCCAGCACTCCTCCCCGACCGTCAGTCCCTGATACTCCCCCTACTCCGCCCCAGCCTCGAGTCCCCTCGCCCGCCGACACGAAGCCGGGCCGCCATACAGGACGCTCCCTGTTCCTGCTCCTCCTCGTCCCCCCGGCGTTGATCATCACGATCATCGTCGTCATGTACAACATGGGTTCGTATGGGACGAGCAAACTCGTCGGCACCATCATCCTGTGTTGCCTGGGCCTCCTCGTCGTCATCGGTGCCGTCGCTACCCTCCTCGCCTCCATACCAGACCTGCGCGCCGCGAAGCGCTCGGGCGACCGGCGGGCGGTACGCAAGCAGCTGGACAACCTCGCCTCGATGGCATTCGGCGTCCTCGTGATTGCCACACCGGTCTTGTACTTTCTCACGCCCGCGGTGATCGACCTGGTTCAAGGACCTCAACCGCGCGCCGTCGCCTCCTGCAGCTACGCCCAAGACACCGTCACACGATCACAGTGGTTCACCGGAGGCACCAGCTACAACAACCACTTCGTCATGCGCTTTGACGATGGCACCCAGCACACCTTCACCATCGCCACCTCTGAGCAGGACATCTCCCAGCTGCCGGGCATCATTCACCCGCTCTACGAAGGCTGCGTCCTCCACCCCGACCAGACGCCGCTGACCATCGACATGTACGTCCACAGTAAAACGCTGGTGGACGCGCGCCTCGACTAGTTGCCTAGCAGCGCCGGGCGGCCTGCGGCCGCGGCTTGCGACCGTGATCCTCGATCGCCGAGGCCGTGAAACAGCGTGTGAAACGCCCCGGTTACGCCTGCGTGAGGATCCCCGAGATGAAGCGCGCGCTGTGGTCGAGGGCTTCCTCGGCCTCGGGAATGACGGGAACGCTCAGGACATACACGTGGAAACCGTCCGGCTCCACGCGCAGACGCACGTCCACTCCAGCGCGGGCGGCCTTGCGCGCGAACTCGATCGCGTCGGGGCCGAGGATGTCCGCGTCCCCCTGGAAAATACGCATCGGCGGCAGGCCCGACGGATCGCCAAACAGGGGGCTGACACGCCAGTCGGCCGGATCCAGGTCGCCAGCCCACGCGCGACCCGCCCACGTCAGCCCGGGCACGCGCAGGATCTTGTCGCGGCCCTGCACCTCCTCGATCGCCGGATTCGTCATGGTGACGTCCACCCACGGGGCATACAGGACGAGGCCGTCCACCTGTCGCTGACCCGCATCACGCCGCTGCATGGCAAGGGAGAGCGCTAGGCCGCCACCCGCCGAGTCGCCGAAGATGATGACGCGGCCAAACTCAGCCTGTGCCTCGTCGATGATGGGCTGGACGAAGTCGAACGCTTCCGCCGCAGTGTGGTTGGGGGCGAGCGGATAGTCGGGGATGATGACGGGCAGCCCGGTGCGGTCGATGAGGCCCTCGACAATCCCCCACTGGCCATCAACCAGGGGAAAGAGGTAGGCGCCACCGTGCAGGAAGATGAGGGCTCCGCCCGAGCGCAGACCCTGCTTCGGGAACACGCGGGTTATGCCCCTGTCGCACGTCGCCGTGAAACGCGTTCGCATCGACGCAGGCATCGGGTCGGGCTGTGGGGCGTGGGCCGCCATATCGCGCGCGGCTTCTTCGGTGTGCAGCGCGGGAGGCGTGAGCCCCTTGCGGGCGTGAACGAGACGCATCTGGAGGGACATGGAGCCTCTTTCGCTCTTTCGCGGATCGACAAACGGTTTCTGTTCGCATCGGGACGCGCCCGCGCGCCAGCACGTACCAGGATACGCCGCACTTGATACTCCCACCGTTGGGCCCGCGTCGCATCCCGAATGGAAGAACCACTAGTCTCGCCACTACTCGCGGGCTCCACACATAAGAGGCCATCACGCGGATAGGTTACGAACATCCGGATAGCTTAATAACCTATCCGGATCCGCAGTTCCTATCCAGAAGCGCCGATCCTATCCAGATACGCGGTTCCTATCCGGATGCGACGCCACAAGTCCACCAACCGCCAGGCTCACGTCGTCTCGCAAGCAGACAATCAACAGGACTCACATGTCCTCACAGATCCCACCCACCACACGCGATCACGCAGATAGGTAACGAACACCCGGATAGGTTACGAACATCCGGATAGCTTAATAACCTATCCAGAAGCGCCGATCCTATCCGGATGCGCCGTTCCTATCCGGATACTCGCATGCGCTTATCCACAGGGCTGTTTCCAGTGTCGGGTGTATCCACAGGCACTCGTCTAGCGCTTTACTCGATACCGATGAAGATACGAAACTCCGTCTATGACAAAGTGTTCCATTATTATCGCCCCGCCCACAGATGCACCTCGCGAACGATCAGCGTCAACATCGGCCCACATCATGCGTGGCGTCTGCGCAGTCCTACCCCTCGATTCCACAAACACCAACCCCTGGGAGGTATGGGACGCCGTCGCTCGCGCACGTATACATGCCGTCGATACCTCCCACGAGCACTCTCCCGTCTTTGTCGGGCAGAGCTGCTTACGACTCCTGGGGATCCGCGGGTGGTCCCAAAACCCTCCCGTAACCATCTACCGGGAAAGTCGGAGATGCACCTCGTCTCTCCCCTCTTGTAGTGTCGGCTCCACAACGGTCCCGGCTACATCAGTTTCGTGTTCTCAGTTTCCACCTCTTTCGAAAGAACGTAACAGGATCGAGGGCCTGGTCGTGGAACACCCCTACGATGCACTTGTCCGATGCGCGCTTCATGAGGAGCCGTTAGAGTCCTTCGTCCTTGGGTGCATGGCACTCAACGCGTGGAGCCAGTTCTCGATGTTTCACCAGGATGAGTGCCGCCCGCGAGCCGAGGAAATACGAGCTGAACTGCTCGCTCGACTCGATCGGGCAGGCCACGTGCGCGGTTACCGACGTGCTCGCGCGATCCTCAAGGCTATCGATCCGGGCTGCGCAAATCCAGCAGAAGCTGCGCTTCTGTGGCTGGTACGGTCTATCTGTCCCTTCGCGGTCAAAACACAGGTGCACATCGGGGTACGCGGCCGCCACTACTACATCGACATACTGATTGAGGACTTGCACCTCATCATCGAATTCGATGGGGTTGCAAAGCTTGGTGAGACGCGAGTCGAGCTCGAACAAGCGAAGCGCGAATGGGTGTTGCGCGACGAACACCTGCGAGACGCCGGGTGGCAGGTCATCCGAGTGAGCTGGCCAGACTACAACGACTGGGAACAGCTGCGGATCAGGTTGAGCCGGGTCCTCGGGCCGATCAATCCTGCTCCCGAATGTCGTTTCCTGTGGAAGCTACCGACGCAACGTTGCGATGGCCCATTGCGGCGCTTCTACTCACGAAGCCGTGCTTAGGCCGTCATTACGCGGATAGGTTACGAACACGCGGATAGGTTAATAACCTATCCAGATGCGCCGTTCCTATCCAGATGCGAGGGCACGAGTCCACCAACCGCCAGGATCACGTCACCTCGCAAGCGGAAAAACAACTGGCCCTACGTCTTCTCACGGACCCTCGCCTAGGCCGCCACAACGCGGATAGGTTATGAACATCCGGATAGGTTACGAACACGCGGATAGGTTATGAACATCCGGATAGGTTAATAACCTATCCGGATCCGCTGATCCTATCCAGATGCGCCGTTCCTATCCAGATGTGACGCCACAATCTCCCTGATTCTGGCCCTTCGGACGCCCCACGCGCTAGGTCGGGAGTGTGCACCACCGATCACCAGGTGCCCCGTGAATCGCTGCCTCGCAATGCGCCTGGCACCCAGCCCCGGCAGCACACCCCACACGTCACGCGCGCCCAGCACGCGGCGCGCACCTCGCACGGCCGCACCCGGCTCCTGTAAGCCGCGCATACAAAACGCGCCCGGACCATCCGGTCCGGGCGCGCAACGTATTCGGCTCAGGCGTTAGGACGCTTGCCGTGGTTCGCGCCGTGCTTACGACGATCGCGACGCTTACGACCCCGCTTCGACATGTCATTCTCCTTGGGTTTGTTGTCTAGACTGAAGCATTTTTGCACACATTGACCCAAACCACCAAGGCACAGGCGGTTCCCGGCGACGAAGGTCACCGAAAAACGGGGGGCTCACCGGGCCTCGTCGATGCACGAGTCGATGGACGTGCCGATACGCGGGTTGGCACGCGAATGGGCGCCGACGACGCGAGCGCGGGGAGCGAACGCGCGCGAGGCCGCGCTCAGCGCCAGGTGACGGACACGCTCGTGATGGAGGCGACGACGCGGGCGCGCAGCGCATCCGAGGCCTGTTCGGACTCGTAGCAGCCGCGCATGAGGGCGCGCACGTGGCGTTCGGCGTCCAGGGCGTCGGAGCAGTGCTCGCAGGTGGCGACGTGCTGGATCATGAGGGCGCGGGCGCGCGCGTCGGGGCCGGGCACGGACCCGGCGTCGATGAGGCCGCTGCGGCGGTCGCATTCCTCGCAGTCGATCAGTTCGTATAGGGCGTCGAGGACGTCCTGGCAGGTGACGCGCGTGTTCACTTGGCTCCTCCGATCCCGTATTCCGCGGCGACGTCGGCCAGCGCGGAGCGCAAGTTCTTGCGCGCCCGGTTCAGTCGGCTCATGACGGTCCCCATGGGAACTCCTAGTTCTTCGGCGATTT
>JAHYYD010000048.1:5443-11357 GCA_019425105.1 Actinomycetota bacterium | reverse complement strand
ACGGCGTTCGGACTGCATGTCGGGGACATGCTTCACACACACGACAATTCTCATGCCTTCTAGCGTGCCACATTCCGCGCCTCACGCCCATATATATGAGGGTTGCCTCACCAGCGAGTGCCGCTGTTCATAGCCCCTACCAGTTCCTAATCCGACCGCTTAATTAACACGTATGATGGATAGCGACTGCATCTATCAGGCTTGGGTGCAGTCAATAGTTCATCAGAAAGAGGCACTCTCTTATGTCCGAGCGCTCCGGCTCGCCTTGCGTCCCCACCGTGCGCGTCACCGAACCGAACCCCGTCCGTTCCCGCCTGGGAGTTTTCCGTTCGGGCGACGGGCTCGATGTGTCCGTGGTCGCGCGGGGCGCGTCCGGCGTGGATATGTGCATTTTCGACGAGGCCGGGGCTGAGACACGCTACAGTCTGATCGGCCCCCATACCGGCATCTGGCACGGTCACATCCCGGGCTTTGGCGCTGGGACCCGCTACGGCTTCCGCGTTCACGGCCCCTGGGATCCGGACGGTGGCAAGTTCTACAACTCGCACAAGCTCCTCCTCGACCCCTACGGCCGGGGTCTCGACGGTGTCGTCGACATGAAGCCTGGCGTCTACGCGCACTCCGTCGACGAGGATCTCTACCCATCCGAGTACCCGCTGCGCCGCTCTCCCATTGACTCCGCCGCCTACATGCCGCGTTCGGTCGTCGTGGAGCCCTCCTTCCCGATCGAACCCCAGCCGCACACGCCGTGGGAAACGACGGTCATCTACGAGATCCACGTCAAGGGCTTCACGAAGAACATGCCCGGCGTGCCCCCGGAGTTGCGTGGCACCTACGCGGGACTGGCTCACCCTGCTTCCGTGTCGTATCTGAAGGACCTGGGCGTCACCGCGGTCGAGCTACTCCCCGTGCACGCCAAGTGCGACGAGCCTTTCCTCACCGAACGCGGCCTGACGAACTACTGGGGTTACTCGACCCTCTCCTTCTTCGCTCCCGAACCCTCCTACGCCACCGAGGCCTCGCGTGAGCGCGGCGCCCAGGCGGTCGTCGATGAGTTCCGCGGCATGGTCTCCCTGCTGCACCAGGCTGGCATCGAGGTCATCCTCGACGTTGTCTACAACCACACGTGTGAGGGTGGTGACGCGGGCCCCTCCCTGTCGTGGCGTGGCCTCGATTCCGACCTGTACTACCGCCACACGACCTCTCGCCCCGTCCAGGCAATCGACGTGACGGGCACCGGCAACACCGTGAACATGGATCACCCGAAGACCATTCAGATGGTGCTGGATTCGCTGCGCTACTGGGTGCGCGAGATGGGCGTGGACGGCTTCCGCTTCGACCTAGCGGCCACGCTGGGCCGTTTCGCGACCGGTTTCAGCCCGATGCACCCGCTCCTCATCGCGATGGCCACAGACGATCTGCTCGCACACGTCAAGCTCATCGCCGAGCCTTGGGACGTGGGTCCCGGCGGCTGGCAGACAGGCAACTTCCCGGTTCCCTTCTCCGAGTGGAACGACCACTACCGCGGCGCCCTGCGTAACTTCTGGCTGGCTGACGTGCGCGCCCAGGCCTCGGGCCATGTCGTCACGGGTCCCAACGACCTCGCAACGCGTCTGTCCGGCTCCCAGGACGTGTTCGAACACGGGCTGGGTCGCCTGCGCGGCCCACGCGCCTCGATCAACTTCGTGACTGCCCACGACGGCTTCACGCTGGCGGACCTGACGGCCTACGACCGCAAGCACAACACGGCAAACCTGGAGAACAACCGGGATGGGTCGGACGACAACCGCTCGTGGAACCACGGCGTGGAGGGCACGCTTGCTTCGAACGGCACGCACCCGAGCGCCGACACCCCCTACGCGATCCTCTCCGACATGACGATCGCTGACCTGCGTGCGCGCTCCCAGCGCAACATCCTGGCGACAATGTTCGTCTCCTCGGGCACACCGATGCTGACGGGCGGCGACGAGTTCGGCCGCACCCAGTACGGCAACAACAATGCCTACTGCCAGGACGACCCGATCTCGTGGGTCGATTGGGACCTGGCTGAGGGACAGCTCGAGCAGATCGACACGGTGTCTTGGCTCATCGCTCTCCGTCAGGCCCATCCGGTTTTGCGCCCCGACCGCTTCGCGACCGGCACGCCCAACGGCGGCGACACGATCCCTGACCTGTCGTGGTACACGGCGCAGGGCACGCCGATGCCGGACTACGGTTGGACAGACGCACGTCACCGCACATTCCAGATGCTGCGCTCGGGCGTGACCTGGGGTGACCGCGATGCCCTCATCATCATCAACGCGAACCTGGACGGCGCCGAGGTCACACTGCCTGAGGGCCACGATCTGGACTGGCTGGTCGCCTACTCGACCGTGTGGGCGACACCCTCCGAGGGCGGCGTCGGCGAGACACATAACCCGGGCGAGCTCTCCCTTGAGGCTGAGCACGTCGCTCCGCGCTCCACGTTGTCGATTGAACCACTATCCGTGACCATCCTGCTGTCCGACGTCGCGTTCCGCCCCGAACACTGAGCGCCCTCAAGTTTCATTTACTCCCACCCACTCGTTAGGATTGACGCATGACTCGCAGTGAAGATGCCCTGGAAACCGCAACCTCCGATGCCTCGCTGGCCCGCTCGAAGGCCCGCAGCGCCGAGATCGACCTGGCGATCGACCAGGACCCCTCGCGTTTCCGCATCCTCACGGGTGACCGCCCGACCGGCCACCTGCACCTGGGCCACTACTTCGGCACGTTGCGTAACCGCGTGCTCCTGCAGAACCGCGGGGTGGAGACCTGGGTCCTGGTCGCCGACTACCAGGTGATCACCGACCGCGATGGCGTGGGTCCGATCCGTGAGCGCGTCCTCGGCCTCGTCGCCGACTACCTGGCCGCGGGCATCGACCCTGAGCGCTCCACAATCTTCAACCACTCGGCGGTTCCGGCCCTCAACCAGCTGATGCTGCCGTTCCTCTCTCTGGTCACCGAGTCGGAGCTGCACCGCAACCCGACCGTGAAGGCCGAGCTGGAGGCGACCGAGGGCCGCGCAATGACCGGCCTCATGCTCACCTACCCCGTCCACCAGGCCGCCGACATCCTCTTCTGCAAGGCCAACATCGTGCCCGTGGGCCAGGATCAGCTCCCCCACCTGGAGCAGGCGCGCCTAATCGCCCAGCGCTTCGACAAGCGCTACGGTCGCGCGACGCCCGAACGTCCCGTGTTCCCCCGCCCCGAGGCCCTCCTGTCCGAGGTTCCGCTGTTGCTGGGCACGGACGGTCAGAAGATGTCGAAGTCGCGCGGCAACACGATCGAGCTGCGCATGAGCGCCGACGAGACCGCGAAGATCCTCAAGAAGGCGAAGACGGACGCGCAGCGCCGCATCACCTTCGACCCGGAGGGCCGTCCCGAGGTCTCCAACCTCCTGATGCTGGCCTCCCTGGCCACGGGCGAGGCGCCCGAGGCAATCGCGGATCGCATCGGCGACGGCGGTGCGGGCACCCTGAAGGCCCTCGTCACCGAATCCCTCAACGAGATGCTCGCTCCCCTGCGGTCTCGCCGCGGCGAGCTCATCGCGAACGAGGACTACCTGCTGTCCATCCTGCACGCCGGTAACGAGCGTGCCAACGAACAGGCCGATCAGACCCTGTCCGAGGTGCGCACCGCCATGCAGATGAACTACTGATTCCACACATTCTCCCCTTGGAGGCCACCATGGCATACAACCAGTTCCCCGAGCATCCCGACGATTCCGTCGGCTCGTGGATGATCACTCTTCTTCTCGTCGGCATCCCGGTGGTCGGCTTCATCTACCTGCTGGTGCTCGCGCTCGGTTCGGGCGGCTCGCCCTCGAAGCGTAACTTTGCGCGCGCCATGTTTATCTGGCAGATCATCGGCATCGTCGCGACGATCCTGATGTTCGTCCTCTTTGGTAGTGCGATCATGGCGGGGCTGCAGAACAGCGGCTACTGAGTCAGCAGATCCTCACACGGAGGGTAGTTCCTGGACATCTGGGGGCTACCCTCCGTCTTTTCCGCTGGAATACCATCATTTTGGGCGACAGTTAAAATCTTGACAGACCATGAGAGCGCCCTCCCTATCACCGAGGTATGGGCCTCACTTTCTCCCAGCCCCTTCCATAGGCTACTGTGGGTCTCGTGAGCGAGAAACTGTTGCCCCGTATCCCGATCATCGAAGTGTTCCCCGTCATCGAAGACGGCACGCTTCCCGCCAAGGCGACCGAAGGCGAGCCTTTCCCCATTCGTGCGACCGTGTTCCGCGAAGGGCACGACGCATTCGCCGCCGAGGCCGTCCTGCTGCGCCCGGACGGGGGTGAATACTCCCGCACGCGCATGGTGGACATCGCCCCCGGCCTCGACCGGTACGAGGCCTGGGTGGCCGCGAACACGCCCGGCGCCTGGTCCTTCCGCGTGGACTCCTGGTCGGACCCCTACGCGACGTGGCGCCACGACGCGACCGTGAAGGTCGGCGCCGGCGTCGACGTCGAGCTCATGCTCGAGGAGGGCGCCCGCCTCATGGAGCGCGCGGCCGAAGGCACCGCTTACGGCAATCCCTCCCAGAAGCGTCCCCCGGCCTCGGACATTGACGTCCTGACTGACGCGGCGCGCCGCCTGCGCGACACCAGTCATTCCGCCCAGCAGCGCCTCTCCGCGGGCATCTCCTCGCGCGTGCGTCTCATCTTCCGCGACCATCCGCTGCGCGACCTGATCGGTTCATCGCGCGTCTACCCGCTCGACGTGGCCCGAATGAAGGCCCTGGCGGGCGCGTGGTACGAGATCTTCCCGCGCTCTGCGGGGGCCTTCCAGCACCCCGACGGCACGTGGGTCTCCGGCACGCTCGCGGGGGCGGCGGAGGACCTGCCCCGCATCGCAAGCATGGGCTTTGACGTCGTCTACCTGACCCCGGTCCACCCAATCGGCACGACGCACCGAAAGGGCAAGAACAACGCCCTGGAAGCCGCTCCCGGCGACCCTGGTTCCCCCTACGGCATCGGCTCCCCCGAGGGTGGTCATGACGCCATCCACCCCGAGCTCGGCGATTTCGCTGACTTCGACCGCTTCGTCGAGCGCGCCCGAGGCCTCGGCCTGGAGGTCGCCCTCGACCTGGCCCTCCAGTGCTCCCCCGACCACCCGTGGGTCAAGGAGCACCCCGAGTGGTTCACGACGCGCGCCGACGGCACCATCGCATACGCGGAGAACCCACCCAAGAAGTACCAGGACATCTACCCCCTGAACTTCGACAACGACCCCGAGGGCATCTACCGGGCTGTGCGCGACGTCATCGAGCTATGGATCAACCACGGCGTGACGATCTTCCGCGTCGACAACCCGCACACGAAGCCCATCCCCTTCTGGGAGCGCCTCCTCGCCGACGTCAAGGCGCAGTACCCGGGCACACTCTTCCTGGCCGAGGCCTTCACGCGCCCCGCCATGATGCGCACGCTCGGCGCGATCGGCTTCGACCAGTCCTACACGTACTTCGCGTGGAGGACCGCCAAGCAGGAGATTGAAGAGTACCTGCGCGAGGTCTCCGAAGAAACCGCGCACCTCATGCGACCGGCCTTCTGGCCCACGACGCACGACATCCTCACTCCACAGATGTGGGACGGCGGCACCGCGATCTTCGCGATCCGCGCGATGCTCGCCGCTCTGGGCGCACCCACGTGGGGCATCTACTCCGGATACGAGTTCGTGGAGAACGAGCCGCGCGGCACCTACCAGGAGCCCAACAACAACGAGAAGTACGAGTTCCGCCCGCGCCGCTGGGAGGACGCCGAGCCGATCGGCATCTCGCGCCTCTTCACGCTGCTCAACGCCGCGCGCACCAAGCACCCCGCGCTGCGCCAGCTCCACCAGATCCGCATCCACCCGACCTCCTCGGATCGCCTCATCGCGTTCTC
>JAHYYD010000048.1:0-5343 GCA_019425105.1 Actinomycetota bacterium | reverse complement strand
ACTTACGCCGATCCCGGTCAATGACGACATCCTCGACGCCGTTGCCTCAGGCTCCTACTACTCGCCCCACTCCGTGCTGGGCGCCCACCTTGGCGACGACGGCGTCACCATCCGTGTCGTCGCGCACCTGGCCGACGCGGTCGACATCATCACGCCGACGGGTGCCTACGCTGCATCCCACGAGCGCGGCGGCATCTGGGTCGCGGCCCTGCCCGACAAGGAGATTCCCGCCTACCGCATGTCCGTCACCTACGGCGATGAGACCATCGTGCGCGACGACCCCTACCGTTACCTGCCCACGCTGGGCGAGATGGACACCTACCTGATCTCCGAGGGCCGTCACGAGAACCTCTGGAACGTCCTGGGCGCTCACGTGAAGACCTACACCGACGAGCTCGGTGAGACAACCGGCACTGCCTTCGCGGTGTGGGCCCCCAACGCACGCGCCGTGCGCGTCGTCGGCGAATTCAACTACTGGGACGGCACGCAGACCTCCATGCGTTCGCTGGGTTCTTCCGGCGTGTGGGAGCTCTTCATTCCCGAGGTCGGCGTGGGTGCGCGCTATAAGTTCGAGATCCAGGGCCCCGGCGGCAACTGGTTCCAGAAGGCCGACCCGCTGGCCCGCGCCACCGAGATTCCACCGGCCACCGCCTCGGTCGTCACCGACTACTTCCACGAGTGGACCGACCAGGAGTGGATGTCCACCCGTAAGGACCGCAACGTCCACACCGGCCCGATGTCCATCTACGAGGTCCACGCGGGCTCGTGGCGCCAGGGCCTGGGCTACCGCGAACTGGCCGACGAACTAGTCCCCTACGTCAAGCAGATGGGCTTCACGCACGTGGAGTTCATGCCCCTGGCTGAGCACCCCTTCGGCGGCTCGTGGGGCTACCAGGTGACCTCCTACTACGCCCCCACCTCGCGCTACGGCACACCGGATGACTTCCGCTACCTCGTGGATGCCTTCCACCGCGCGGGCATCGGCGTCATCCTCGACTGGGTTCCCGCCCACTTCCCGAAGGACGACTTCGCGCTGGCCCGCTTCGACGGCACCCCGCTGTACGAGGATCCGGACCCGCTGCGCGGCGAGCACCCCGACTGGGGCACCTACGTCTTCAACTTCGGTCGCCGCGAGGTGCGTAACTTCCTGGTCGCCAACGCCCTGTACTGGCTCGAGGACTTCCACATCGACGGCCTGCGCGTCGACGCCGTGGCCTCGATGCTGTACCTGGACTACTCGCGCAAGGACGGCCAGTGGCGTCCCAACCAGTACGGTGGCCGCGAGAACCTGGAGGCTATCGAGTTCATCCAGGAAGCAAACGCGACAGCGTACCGTCGTCACCCCGGCATCGTCATGATCGCCGAGGAGTCTACGGCGTGGCCTGGCGTGACCGCCCCGACGTCCGGCGGTGGCCTCGGCTACGGCATGAAGTGGAACATGGGCTGGATGAACGACACGCTGCGCTACCTCAGCGAGGATCCGGTCAACCGCCGCTGGCACCACGGCGAGCTCACGTTCTCCCTGGTCTACGCCTTCTCCGAGAACTACGTGCTCCCGCTCTCGCACGACGAGGTCGTGCACGGCAAGGGCTCACTGATCTCGAAGATGCCCGGCGACAAGTGGCAGCGCCTGGCTGGCCTGCGTTCCCTGTACGCCTACCAGTGGAGCCACCCGGGCAAGCAGCTCCTCTTCATGGGTCAGGAGATCGGCCAGGAGCAGGAGTGGAACGAGTCCTACTCCCTCGACTGGTGGCTGCTGGATCAGGAGGGCCACGCCGGCGTCGCAGCTCTTGTGGAGCGCCTCAACGCGATCTACGCCTCCTCCCCCGCCATGTGGGACGACGACTACACGGGCTTCGAGTGGATCGACGCCTCGGACGGCGACCACAACCTGATCTCCTACCTGCGTAAGGGATCGGACGATGCGGGCAACCGCGAGGTCGTCGTGTGCATCTCAAACTTCGCTGGAAACCCGCACGAGGGCTACCGCGTGGGCCTGCCGTTCGGCGGCGAGTGGGTCGAGATCCTCAACACGGACGCCGAGGAGTTCGGTGGCTCGGGCGTGGTCAACGTCGGTACCATCACCGCCGAGGACACCCCGTGGAACGGTCGTCCGGTTTCCGTGTCTCTGCGCGTGCCGCCGCTGGGTGCCGTGTGGCTGGTGCCTGCCTCGCAGGTGCGCTGACGCCGTAGGCTTGTACAACGAGGCCGGGGCAGGGTTTCCTGCTCCGGCCTCGTTCGTTGTCTGCTCGGTGCGGCTGCGGCGCGCGACCGTGTACGCGGGCGATCCTTAGAAACCCGCCCTGCCCCGGTCTATCTGTCCCTGCAGCTTGATCAGTTCGCGCCGAGCCTCCGGGTCGGGCTCCCGGTCGATCTTCTTCGTCAGTTCGTTGTGCGTGGAATGCCATCCGTACCACACGACGACGCAGACGAACACGAGAGCGACGATGATCCATGCAGCCATGATGACGGCCCCTTTCCGCAACTGTGCGTGTGAACGCACAGTATCACATGAGGAGCATCGCCAGGCGCGTACGTGCCTTGGAGACCTCCGGGGTTGAACCCGCAACACGGAAGAGATCCAGGAGGCGCAGGCGCAGCGCGTCGCGCTCCTCGGCATCCGTGGAGGCGGCCAGCAGGTCAAGCAGCACGTCAAAGGCTCCGGCAGCGTCGCCCGCGGCGAACAGCGCATCCGCACGGGCCGCGGGGTCTGTGGTGTCGGCTGTGGCACTGCGAGCCGCCAGGCGCACGCGGGACAGGTGAGACTTCGCGTCCTCGTCACGGGGATTCAGCTCGATAACCTTCTCCCAACCCGCGATGGCCTCGTCGAGGTTGCCGGCGGCCTCGGCGGCCAGAGGGGCCTCGTGCTCGGGCGGAGTCGGAGCGACCGTATCTTCGGCGGCCACGGCGATGCGCGCCGTGACGCCCATCTGCGTGGCAGCATCGAGGACCTGCGAAATGACGGGGAGCACCTGCTCCTTCGCGGCGCCGCCCTGGAACAGGGGAACGGGACGCCCACCCACGAGAGCGACCACCGTGGGCACGCCCTGAATCTGGAAGGCCTGAGCGATCGCGGGAGCCTTGTCGATATCAACCTCGACCAGCTGGAACTTGCCCGCGTTCTCACGCGCGATCTCTTCGAGCATGGCCAGGGTGGGCTTGGACTCGAGCGAACGCGGCGACCACATGACCATGATGACCGGCACGGCCTGCGAGGTGGACATGACGTCCTGGAAGTTCTCCTCGTCCGTGGTGGTGATCAACGGGATGTGCAGGCCCTCCCCCGCTGCCGGAGCGCTCTCCTGCGCGGCGCCGGGAGCACTCTGGCGGGCCGACAGGTCGACGGCTCCGTGCGAGTCTGCGGGCATGGGCGTCGCCTCGGATGTGGGACGGTGGTCAGGCGTGGTCATGATGGTCCTCTTCGTGGCTGAAGTATTTCTATCAACGATGATATGCGTCGTCCCCGCGACTCAAAGCCACGGGGACGACATGTGCGCTGTGGGTGAAAATCAGCCCGGGCTGGAGGAAGGATCCAGCGCCACGGACACGATCGTGTACTCGCCGCCGACGACCTGGGGGGTTCCACCGGCAGTCTTCGAAGGGATGCGCATGAGGACGGTCGCCAGGTAATCCGCGGTCGCCGTGCCCTCCACCGTCGTGCCGCCAGAGCTCATCGTCGCGGTCTTTCCACCCAGGTTCATCGTCGCGCCCGCGACGGTACGCTGGTAGGTCAGCGTGTACTTGAAGTTGGCGGCGACGAGGGCCGAACCATCCTGCAGCACCAGTCCCGAGATCGGGTAGTCCGTCGCGGTCGCCGCGGCGGTCACGGAGCCTGCGGCACTCACCGACGAGTTCAGGTCACTGATACCCGTCAGGTACGTCTTCGTGAAGTCGTCTGCGGGGAACTGCGACGTGTCCTGGCTGCCCGAGTTCAGCATCGTGATGTACTGCGACAGAGCGGCCTGCGGACTCACGACGAATCCCTCAGAGTCACCAGTGACGTAGGCCGAGCCCGTGCCCACGGGGGGCAGGGTCAGCTGCGTGCCACCGAGGAGGCGCGCGTAGTTCGTCAACTGGTAGTCCGAGCGCGCTGAATCCTGCACGAACACCTGCAGGACGGGCAGCGCCGTCGTGGAGGACGCAGAGATGTTGAAGATCGCGCGCGGCCACGAATCAGAATTCGTGATCGCCAGGGATGCCGGGGTAAAGTCCAGGGCCTGCGGGGCCTGGCCCGAGGCAGTGGCCAGCGCGTACTGCGCCGTACGGTAGGCCAGCGCACCGTGGGCGACGCGGCCCGACAGATCCTGTGCGTTCAGCGACGCGTCTGCGGTCGTCATGGCACTGCCCGTCGCGCCGAGGACGGAGGAGATGCGCTCGAGGTCCAGGTTCGCGGCGCTCTGCGTCTCCTCGCCCGACTGGGCGACGATCTCGTTGGAGCATGCGCTCAGCCCGAGCGTCGATGCCATCAGGAGGGCGGCGGTCGCTACCGCTGCGGTCCGTCTCTTCATCATTTGCCTTCCTCGCGGTCTTTGAGCCAACCGGACATGATCGAGGTCCAGCCGCCGGTCTTCGACGCAT
Source organism: Actinomycetota bacterium (assembly GCA_019425105.1). GTDB lineage: Bacteria > Actinomycetota > Actinomycetes > Actinomycetales > Actinomycetaceae > Pauljensenia. The sequence continues at coordinate 765 of JAHYYD010000048.1, read as the reverse complement.
CGTCATCGGGTGCCGAGGTCGGAGCGGCAGGCTCGGCCGCGCGAGGACGCGTGACCGGGATCAGGCCGGTGTTGAATTCCTGGCCATCGACGACAACGGTCTGCTCACCGTTGTTGCGGGCCTCGCGCAGCGCGCGACGCGAGGGAAGCGTGCGACCGCCACGAATGCCGGACAGGTCGATGACACCGGTATCGGTCGTGGCACGCTCGGGCGGATCCTGATCGATCGGCCCATTGTCGAGGCCGTGGCGTCCGCGACGCTCAAACGTATCCGTGAGCGGATCGGGAACGTACTCGTCCTGAGGCACCGACTCGGCTGCGGGCTTGCCGGAGTTTTCTTCGACGGCAGGCGCACTCTCTTCGGCGGTACTGCTGGCGGCCTGAGAGGGCTCGTCAACGACGGGCTCCTCCTGCGAGGGCTGCTCTTCCACGGGGGCATCAACTGCGGGTTCGGCCACAGTCGGCGTGTACGCGGCCGCACCCCACTGCGCCTTCTCCTCGGCTTGCTTCTCATCGGGAGCGGAGGCAGCAGAATCCTTCGAGGAATCGGCCTCATCGACGGCCTCAGTGTCCTTGACGGGAGCCGAAACGGGAGCCGAGTCACGGGCGGCAGCGATACGCTCCGCGACAGCCGCGGAGTTAATCGAAGAAGTCTCCAGGGAATCCGCTTTACGGCGCTCTTCGATACGGGCTTCGCGGATCTTACGCAGGCGCAGGAGCTGCCAGCGCGTGAGGAACAGCGCGAGGGCAATCAGCGCGAAGACGC
>JAHYYD010000047.1:3364-11405 GCA_019425105.1 Actinomycetota bacterium | reverse complement strand
TGATCGAGGCTCGCTCGGTCGCTTCCTCGCGAGTCAGGTTCAGGCCTGGCATGGGATGCCTTTCCGTCGATGGAATAGGGGGCGCTGTTGCGCTCAACATTCCTATGTTGTCATCTGTTGGGGGTGATTGCGCGGGGCGCGCCGGGTTTTGTCGGCTGGGACACGCTTTACCAGATGGTGACGCGCTGGGCTGGATCGAGCCACATGTCGTCGCCGGGGGTGACGTCGAATGCCTGGGCGAACGTGTCAAGGTTACGCAGCACCTGATTGCATCGGAACTCTGCGGGGGAGTGGGGGTCGATCGCCAGCATGTGGCGCGCAAACTGGGGGCGCGTGGCCGTTCGCCAGGCGCGTGCCCACGAGTAGAAGAAACGCTGCGGACCCGAGATTCCATCGATGACGGGCGCCGTCTGGGGCGTGAGGCCCTGCTCCGCGAGCGCGGAAGCCCAGGCCTTCCACGCGATCGTCAGGCCGCCGAGGTCGCCGATGTTCTCGCCGATCGTGAGTGCGCCGTTGACGTGGGGGAGAGCGCGCTCTCCACCCTCCTCCGACTCCTCACCCTGCTCGAGGAGGATCGCGGGGGTGAGGGCGTCGTACTGCGCGATGAGCGCGTGGGTGCGTTCTTCGAAGGCGGCGCGGTCCTCGTCCGTCCACCAGTTCGACAGGTTTCCCGCTCCGTCGTAGCGCGAGCCCTGGTCGTCGAAGCCGTGACCGATTTCGTGGCCGATGACCGCGCCGATTGCGCCGAAGTTCACCGCGTCGTCAGCCTCGGCGTCGAAGAACGGGGGCTGGAGGATCGCGGCGGGGAAGACGATCTCGTTCTGCGTGGGGTTGTAGTAGGCATTGACCGTCTGTGGGGTCATGTACCACTCGTCGCGGTCGACCGGACGGCCCAGCTTGGCCCATTCGCGGTCGGTCGCGTGCGCGCTGGCGGCGCGCACGTTGTCAACGATGGAAGCCTTGGGGTCCAGGTGCAGGGTCGAATAGTCGCGCCACTTGACGGGGTAGCCGATCTTGGGGTTGAAGGTTGCCAGCTTGTCGAGCGCCTTGACCTTCGTGTCTTCGCTCATCCAGTCGAGGCTTCGGATCGACTCACCGTAGGCGTCGAGGAGGCGGCGCACCAGCGCGTCCATCGCTTCCTTGGCGTTGGGCGGGAAGTGGCGTGCCACCCACGCGCGGCCCATGGCCTCGCCCAGGTAGGCCTCGATGAGGCCGAGGGCGCGCTTCCAGCGCGGACGCAGCTCCTGCGTGCCCGACAGCGTGCGACCGTGGAAGTCGAAGTTTTCGTTGACGAAGTCGCCAGAGAGGAGGGAAGCGTGGCAGTCGATGGCCGAGGCGCTCAGCCACTCCTTGAGGACGGGCAGGTCGGTGGTTGCCCACAGGGCGGCGGCGGCCTTGAGGAAGTCGGGCTGGTCGACGTTGATGACGAGGCCGGCGACGGGCATGCGTGCGCCGCTGGCCCACGCGTCCCAGTCGAATCCGGGTGCGAGCGTGGCGAGCTCCTCCCACGGCACTGGGTTGTCCGAGAGCAGGGGATCGCGGTTGCTCACAGAATCGCGGTGGTGTGAAGCCAGTGCAGTCTCGAGCTCCATGATGCGCGTGGCCGCTCCTTCGGGGTCGTCCACGCCAGCGAGGGCGAGGAGACGGGCCGTGTGTGCGACGTACGCCTGACGGATCGGTGCGTAGTCCTCCTCGCGGTAGTAGGCCTCGTCGGGCAGGCCGATTCCGGACTGGACGAGGGAGACCATGTAGCGGGAGGAATCGTGGGGGTCGGTGCCCACGTACGCTCCGACGAGGCCTCCGATGCCCTCGCGCATGAGGCGGCCCATTTCGCGGGCGAGTTCCTCGTGGTTTGTGCAGGCGTTGATCGCGTCGAGGTCGGGGCGCAGGGGAGTGGCACCGGCCTCTTCAATGGTGTCCTCGTCGAGGAACTGGCTCCACAGGGTCGCGATGCGGCTCGCATCTGGATCGTCCAGGGATCCGTCGGCTGCGTCCTGGGCAATTGCACGGGCGTACTTTTCCGAGGCGTCGCGAAGCGCGTGGAATGCCCCGTCCATGGGGCGGTCCGCGGGGATTGTGTGCGTCGCCAGCCAGGTGCCGTTGACGTGGCGGTAGAAGTCGTCCTGGGGACGCACCGTCGAATCGGTGTACGCGGTGTCGAGGACTCGTGCCAGCAGTGTATTCGTCATGCCTTAACTCTAGGGGGAGAGGGGCCGATGGCGTGGGATGAGTCTCCACGGGGCGTGAGTCATCCGAAATTACGTGATGCGCATTGTGTGTAATTCCCTGTTTTTGCTCAGAGTTGTGCGGATGAGTGCGGATGTCATTTTGTTAGCACGGTGCCGTGCACATATGTGCAGAGTCGTGTGTGCATTCGTGCAAACGGGGTTATCTGGCGCATGATGGAGGCAGCAATGAGGCACTTCCTCATCAACAGGTGAAGGGATTTTTAACGGTGAAGACACTTCGCACTGACGTGTGTGTCATCGGTGGCGGATCCACCGGTGCCGGCGTCGTCCGCGACGTCGCCATGCGCGGCTTCTCAGCCGTCCTCGTCGATCGGGCGGATATCGCTCAGGGAACTTCCGGTCGCTTCCACGGTCTGCTCCACTCGGGTGGCCGCTACATTGCGTCCGATCCCGAGTCGGCCACCGAATGCGCCGAGGAAAACGAAATCGTCAAGCGCATCAACGCCAACGCGATCGAGGCCACCGGTGGCCTCTTCGTGGTGACGGCCCACGACGATGAAGAGTACGCGGACCAGTTCCTGGCTCGTGCAGCGGCAGCAAAGGTGCCCGCTGCGGAAATCTCTATTGCCGAGGCACTGCGCCGCGAACCCCGGCTCGACCCGCGCATCAAGCGAGCCTTCGAGGTTCAGGACGGCACGGTTGACGGCTGGCAGATGACCTGGGGAGCGATCCGCTCCGCGCAGGCATACGGGGCGCAGATCCTGACCTACCACCGCGTCACCTCCGTCGAACGCGAAGGGGACCGCGTCAGCGCCGTCGTCGTCCACGACGAGCGCGGCGGCGAGGACGTGCGCATCGAATGCGGCTTCGTCCTCAACTGCGGCGGCCCCTGGGCCGGACAGATTGCCGCCATGGCGAACTGCCACGGCGTCGACGTCGTCCCGGGCGCCGGCATCATGATCGCCATGAATCACCGCCTGAGTCACTCAGTCATCAACCGCTGCGTGTGGCCCGCCGACGGCGACATTCTCGTGCCCGACCACACCGTGTGCATCATCGGCACGACGGACCTGAAGGCCGACGACCCGGATCGCCTCTCCATCCCCGCCGACCAGGTCCAGCAGATGCTCGACTCCGGCGAGGCCATGATCCCCGGCTTCCGCAAGTCCCGTGCCGTGCACGCCTGGGCCGGAGCACGCCCCCTCGTCAAGGACTCCCGAGTGTCCGCGACCGATACCCGCCACATGGCGCGCGGCATGAGCATCATCGACCACAACACGCGCGACGGCGTCTACGGCATGCTCACCATCGCGGGCGGCAAGCTCACCACCTACCGCCTCATGGCCGAGCGCATCGTCGACATCATGTGCGAGGAGATGGGCGAGAAGCGCGCCTGCAAGACCGCCGACGAGGCCGTTCCTCCCGCCAAGGAAGAGCGCCTGTACACGATCGGCCACCGCCTCGACAATGTCGAATCGCGCAACGAATCTCCCTCCCACGAGCAGATTATCTGCGAGTGCGAGATGGCCACACGCGCCATGCTCGAAAACGTCATGGACACCCTGCCCAAGGGCCAGCTTGACGACGTGCGTCGCCAGATGCGCCTGGGCATGGGGCCCTGCCAGGGCGGCTTCTGCTCCCAGCGCGCCGCGGGCATCGCCCACGAGCGCGGTGACATCGACTCGATGCGCGCCAACTCCCTCCTGCGTCTCTTCCTGAAGAACCGCTGGATCGGATTGTGGCCCATCATGTTCGGCAAGCAAGCCAGGCAGGCCGCACTGGACGCCTGGATTCACGAGGGCACGCTCGACGTCGAGCACCTGCCCGCACCCAGCGAGGAGGTCGTTCGATGAGGGACGTCGTCGTTATCGGAGCGGGCCTGGCAGGCCTGGCCGCAGCAATCAAGGCAGCCGACGCGGGACTGAGTGTAACGCTCGTCACGAAGGGTGTGGGCGGCATCCAGCTCGGCACGGGCACGGTCGACATCCTCGGCTACCGTCCCGAACCCGTCGAGGCGCCCCTCGAGGCGCTGGAAGCCCACGTGGCCTCCCGCCCCACCCACCCCTACAGCCACGTCACCCCCGACCGCGTCGGTGCTTCCGTCGCGTGGCTGCGCGACCTCGTCGGTTCCGATGTGCTCATCGGCGATGAGACCCGCAACGTGCGCATCCCCACCGGCGTTGGTGCGCTGCGCCCCACCTGCCTGATTCCACCCTCTATGGAGGCCGGCATCCCCCAGGCGGGTGCCCGCTACGCCATCGTCGGACTGACGCGCTTCAAGGACTTCTACCCCAGCCTCGTCGCCGAAAACCTGACGCGCCAGAATGGGCCCGACGGCGCTCCGATTAAGGCGCGCGCCCTGTCCGTCGACTACGTCGTGCGCGAGGGTGAGGTCGACTCCACCGGCACCAACCACGCGCGTAGCCTCGACCGCGAGGAGAACCGCGCGCGCCTCGCGGACCAGATTCGCCCCCTCCTCGAAGAAGGCGAAATCGTCGGCCTGCCCGCCGTCCTCGGCCTCGAGGACCCGAACGCGTGGCGCGACCTCGCAGACAAGCTCGGCCACCGAGTCTTCGAGATCCCGATCCAGCCCCCGTCGGTGCCCGGCATGCGCCTCAACGCGCTGCTCAGCCGTATCGCCTCCGAGAAGTGCCGCGTCATCCTCGGATCCCCGATCAAGGCCGTGCACACGGCAGACGGACGAGTGAGCGGCGTCGAATACGCCAGCGCGGGACGCTCCACGATCGTGGAAACCCGATCCCTCATCCTGGCCGCCGGCGGCTTCGAATCTGGTGCCCTCGACATGGACTCTTACGGAACCGTGCGCGAAACCATCTGCGGCCTGCCCGTCATGGGCGCCTCAGGACAGCTCCTGCACGCCGACTTCTGGGGGGATGACCAGCCCCTCTTCCTGGCCGGCCTCGCCGTCGACGACAACATGCGCGTCCTGAACGAGGAAGGCACCCCCGTGTGCCCCAACCTGTACGCGGCCGGAGGAAACCTGGCGGGTGCCACCCGCTGGCGTGAAAAGAGCGGCGAAGGAATCGCGCTGGCCAGCGCGCTCGCGGCGGTCGACTCGATTGTGGAGGAACTGAAATGACTCTGGAAATGTCAACGTTGATGGGCCCGGGTGTCGAGGAAGAAGACGTCTTCGCCCTGAGTGGCGACGCAGCGCTGCGCGCAAGCCTTGACTCCTGCGTCAAGTGCACAATCTGCGAGACCCAGTGCCCCGTCATGCGCGTCACCGACCTGTTCGCCGGCCCCAAGTACTCCGGTCCACAGGCCGAGCGCTTCCGCAAGGGCGGGCAGATGGTGGACAAGTCCATCGACTACTGCTCCTCGTGCGGCACATGCTCGCTCGTGTGCCCCCAGGGGGTGAAGGTCACCGAGATCATCCACCACCGCCGCACCGCCATGAAGGAAGCGCACGGTATTCCGCTGCGCGACCGTCTCATTGGTCGCACCTCCCTGATCGGCACCATGATGACGCCGGTCGCCCCGATCGCGAACTGGGCTCTGGACGTCAAGCCGATCCGCATGGCGATGGAGGCCGTCATCGGTGTGCACCGCTCGGCCCCCATGCCGCGCGCCTACGGACGCACCTTCGAGTCCTGGTTCAAGAAGCACAAGCCGCTGCCGAACTCCGGCACGCGCGGCCAGGTGATCTTCTTCCACGGATGCGCCGGCCAGTACTTCGAGGTCGAGACCTCGATCCACTCGGTCATGGTGCTCGAGCACCTGGGCTACGAGGTCCTGGTCCCCAAGCATGGCTGCTGCGGCCTGGCCCTGCAGTCCAACGGCCTGTACGACGACGCGCGCAAGTATGTCTCCAAGCTGACGAACGACCTGCGCAGCGTCAACCGCGATGCGCCGATCATCTCCGCGTCTGGCTCGTGCGGTGGCATGCTGCGCCACGAGGCCCACGAGATCCTCGAGATGGACACCCCGGAGCTGCGCGACGTGGGTAGCCGCACGTGGGACATCAGCGAGTTCCTGCTGCACCTGTACGACAAGGGTGAACTGGACACGAACTTCCAGCGCATCGACGTCACCATCCCGTACCACGCCCCCTGCCAGGTCAAGTCCCAGGGACTGGGCAAGCCCGCGATCGAGCTGATGAGCCTGATCCCCGGCGTGACCGTCAAGGATTCCGAGCAACCCTGCTGTGGCATCGCGGGCACCTACGGTATGAAGAAGGAGAAGTACGCGATCGCCCAGGCCGTGGGCGCCCCGGTCTTCGACTTCATCAAGCAGGTCAACGCCGAGCTGGCGGCCTGCGACACGGAGACGTGCCGTTGGCAGCTGCGCACGGCCACGGGCGCGAACGTCGTCCACCCGATCTGGCTGATCCACAAGGCATATGGCCTGCCCAACGGCTGACTGAGCGATGGTACGCGAGTGGGGATCCAATCATGGATCCCCACTCGCACGTCATTGGAGCGTAGTCGGCTCCTGGGTGCCTCGCGATCGTCACATTGTGAGGGGCGGCTCTGGGAACTAGTCGAGCCAGGCGATGGGCTCGAAGCCGTCAACACCGTCATTGATGACGGGAACGGTATGGTCGCCGGTTCCGTCGACATTGAGGATGTGGAGGGCGAAATCTGTTTGATCTTCGTTCCACATCGTAAATGCGATCTGTTGTTGATCGGGACTCAAGACGATCTTGTTACTGCCATATTTTTTGCACTTGCGTGCGTCGTCGTAGGGTTTGTAGATGCTCCTCTCCTGGTAGTACTCCCCTGAGAAAGTGCTCCGGTCAAGCTCGGGGCCTGATGCGGTGTAGACGAAGATGCCCCGGCCCTCCATATAGTCGAAGCACTCGTTGTTTCTGGAGACGCTCGCATTGATGCTCCAGCACATGTGGTCTTTGTCGTTTCCTTCAGCGTACTGTGTTCCGCTCTCGGTGGCGAGCTTGGTCCCTGAGAGCAAACTGAGATAGCGAGAGCTGGGATCCGACGGTTCGATGTTTAGGAGAAGTTCTGGCTGCGTGCTGCCGATTTTGAGGCGGTAGTACAGTGTCCGCTTGCCATCGTCTTCATCGTACTCACGCTGGAAGTAGAAGTAATCGTCAGCTGAGAATGTCGGCAAGTAATCGGAATATGGGCGTCCCTCGTAAAGGGATGGAACTGCGGCGGACATGTCCGTGACGTTGTCGTCGGTATCGACGTATCCGACGTGAGCCCCTTGGAGGCCACTATCGCCATCGACGTACCACTCGGCCGTGACGTAGGAAAAATCTCGGGAGTAGCAGTAGTTGAAGCGGCAGTCCAAAGGTCGTCTTGCAGTGATTGAATCGTCGCTTGCGGGTTTGTTGCGAAATATGCGCATCGCGACCACTTCCCCTGTGGCTGGGTCAGTGGCTCGGAATCGGGAGAGGTTGCCATATTTGCTGAAGGGATCTTTGATCAAGTCTTGGACGATCAGCCCGCGCATGGGTTTGTCTTCGAGAGGGCTGTGCGGGACGTCAGTTGGTGACGGGCTCGTCGTGGGCGTGGGACTCGGAGTTGTGGTCGCCGGTGTGGTCGTCGTTGCAACCGGTGTTTCGGGCGGCGGAGAGCTCCTGGGAATGCAGGCGCTGAGCGCGAATATACAGGAGCAAACGAGTACGGTAATGGGGGCGACGCTGCGAGACATGACGTTCCTCGGTAAGTGCTGTGAGTGCGATGCTAAATAGTATGGGCGGCCCTTCTATCCCGCCGCTTGAGGGCGAGGAGATGTGTTACGTGTGAATGGGAGCATGACGGTGCGTGCCCGGGGATATTACAGTGTCCCCATGAGTATTTCTCGTCGCGTCGTCGTCACTGGAGCATCCACCGGAATCGGGTGGGCCACCGCCCGCCTGTTGGCGCAGC
>JAHYYD010000047.1:0-3354 GCA_019425105.1 Actinomycetota bacterium | reverse complement strand
GGTCGTCGCCGTGGCCCGGCGCCGCGAGCGTCTGGAGGCCCTCGCCGAGCAGATCGGCTGCGAGTACTGGGCTGTCGACCTGACGGATGAGGCGCAGGTCGAGGAGATGGCCGCCCGCGTCCTGGAGGGCGGCCCCGTGGACGCGCTGGTCAACAACGCGGGCGGGGCAATCGGCGTGGACCGCGTCGCCGACAGTGATCCCGCCAGGTGGAGCGCAATGTTCGAGCGCAACGTGCTCACCGCCTTGCACTGCTCGCGCGCGTTCCTGCCGGGGATGCGCGAGCACGGGGGAGACCTCGTTTTCCTCACCTCGACCGCCGCCCACGACACCTACCCGGGAGGCGGAGGCTACGTCGCCGCCAAACACGCCGAGCGCATTATTGCCAATACGCTGCGCCAGGAGCTGGTCGGCGAGCCCGTGCGCATCATCGAGATTGCTCCCGGCATGGTGCGCACCGAGGAGTTTTCGCTCAACCGCCTCGGCTCCCAGGAGGCCGCGGACCGCGTGTACGAGGGGGTGGCCGCCCCGCTCGTCGCCGAGGATATTGCCGAGGCGATCGTGTGGACCCTGGAGCGCCCCTCCCACGTCAATATTGACTCGATGATCGTGCGCCCGGTGGCACAGGCGACGAACACGCTCGTGGCCAGGAAAGCCGCGCAGTAGAGTCTGCGCGCGAACAGCATAGGGACGAGGCCGGGGACACTCGCGCGATGGGGTGCGCGTCTCGTCCCCGGCCTCGGGTCTTCTACTGAGTCCAGCCCAGGATGCTCACGACGCCCGGGACGTCGTCGGTGGTCGTCGTGACCTGGGTTGCGTCGCCGCCTGTGACGGGGGCGACGAAGATGTGCAGCGAGAGGTTGGAGTAGGTGTCCTTGGGCGACGCGTACAGTGCCATCTGCGTGCCGTCGGGGCTCACGGCGAGCCATCCCTCGATGGTGTGAGTGCTCTCCAGGTTGGGCAGGCTGACCTTTGTCCACTTGGAAACGAGCAGCGTCTGGTCCTCCGGGGTGGTCTGGGCCAGAGGCGTGCCCGGCTTGGAGTAGATGGTGCCTTGGTCGATCGTGAGGCACGTGCCGTCGGGGGTGACGGCGTCCGCGCCGAAACATCCAACGCCGGCCTCGTTGGCGACCCACACCGCGGTTTTGGTGCGCTGGATGGACAGGTCGGGCATGACTTGGAATCGCGCGTAGTTTTCGACCGTGAAGTCGGTGGGAACGGCCTCGGGCGCTTCAGTTTCTGAGGGGAAACGGTAGATTGTGCCGACGCGATCCGATGCGGCGTCCTTGTCGATGTGGGCCACGTAGATGGTGCCGTCGGGGCCGAATTGGGCGAAGTGATTGGACACGGGGGTGTGTCCGCTCGGCGTCGGGATCGCGTCATTGAGGACGGTGAGCGTACCGTTCGTGGAAACCACGGCGACCTTTTCGTTCTCGCCGTCGTTATTCGCGACGATCATGCGTGAGAAGTCGGGGGAGTAGCACTGCATATACTCACACATGTACCCCGGTGCGGACAGGTACTCGCTCGGGAAGGTGAAGGTACGCGTCGCCGTGATCGTGCCCGATTGCGGGTTGATGGCCCGCACGGTGGTGACCGTCGTGTCGATGCCGTCGTCGGCGGCGGCGAAGATAATGCCGGACATGGGCGCGGTCGACGGGTCTGTCGCAGCCGCGGACGAGGCCTCGGCGCTCGCGGCGGGAGTGGAAGGGACCGAGGCTGATCCGCAGGCACTCAGTGCGAGTGCGGTTGCCGTGGCACACAGGATCGTGGGGAGGGATTTGATGGACATGAGGCACCTCGTGGGCGTGATCGGCGGGTGTCGAACGTTGCAGGATAGTTGTGAGCTGACAAATAAATCAAGCTCCACAAAGTGATGTACAACACTTCATTCTTCACAGTGTTTTCACAGTTTCGTCATAACGTCCCCTTATGTGTCGTCCCTAATCTGCGAAGCAATGATGCACAATCAACAGAAAGGAGCGTCCCCATGGCGGACGACAACAAAAACCCGGCAGGTGACACCGAGCGCACCTCGATCCTGCCCCAGACGGGCGCACAGGCCGCGGATCAGACCGAAGTCCTGCCCACCCACGTGTCCCAGGCGGAAACGGCACAGATGCCCCCGTCACCCAGCAGGCAACCAGCAATGCGTTTGCTGGCACGCCCCTGGAGTCCGTCGCGGGATCTTCTGCCGACGACCTATCGGGTGACGAGGCCGTGGCAGCTAGCACCGCGACGCTCGAGCCTGCACCGAAGAAAACCTCGTGGGGCAAGCGCGCGGCCATCGCCGGAGCGGCAGCTGCCATCCTCTCCGTCGGCTTCGGCGCGGGCATCATTACCCATGCCGCCGTGATGGGGGATGGACAGGACTATTACGAGCAGGGATACGAGGACGGCTCCAACGATCGGGGTAACGGGACCGAGGATGAGGATTCCGGTCGCGGAAGTGATCAGCAGGGGCCCGGCGGTGAGCAGGGGCCCGGTAATGGTCAGCAGCAGGGTCCAAGTGGTCAGCAGGGGCCGGGTAATGGTCAGCAGGGGCCGGGCGGTGAGCAGGGCGATACCGGTAGCACCCGCCCGGGACCTCCCCCGGAGGGAGGCCGAGGCCCCGGCAGCAAGAATGGAAGCCAGGGCAGTGCGGACACCTCCACCCAGGGCGAAGGAACGACCGCCAGCTGAGCGATGAGGGCGCGCGAGACGACATCCGTCTCGCGCGCCTTTATGCGAGTGTGGCCGCCAGGGTCGAGACTGCCACGCACACGAGGAGCGCCGCAAAGACCAGACCGAGCATCCGGTTCGAGACTCTCTTGGTGAGCTTGGCTCCCACGATGCCGCCTCCCATCGATGCCGCGGTGAAGAGCGCGACCATGACCCCGGCCTCGGCGGTGATCGTCAGCGTGCCCGCGAGAGTGCGCGAGGCTAGCCCGAAGGCGGCGGTGATGACCATGACCAGCAGGGACGTCGCGGAGGCCCTCTTCATTGGGTACCGCAGCGCCAGGTGCAGCGCGGGCACGATCGCGAAGCCTCCGCCGACGCCGAAGAATCCCGTGAGGAAACCCGTCAGCGTCGCCAGAGCGACGACCCGGCAGATGGTCACGAGCGTCCAGGGCCCCTGAACGTCAGCGGCGCCCCCGGCCTCGTCTGAAGAGGACGCGACAGATGGGCGCAGCTGGGAGCGCACCATGAAGACCGCGACCGCTCCCAGGAGAGCGCAGAAGGAGAGCATGAGGGCACGCGCTGGGACGAGTGGGCAGAGCGCCGATCCCGCCCACGTACCCACCAGGCCAGCCAGGGCGAAGAGAGCGCCCTCGCGCCATGCGACGTTCCCGCTGCGAGCGCGCGTCGCCAGCGAG
>JAHYYD010000046.1 GCA_019425105.1 Actinomycetota bacterium | reverse complement strand
AGGATCGGCAGGATCGCGAGCAGGATCAGGAACACGAGGCTCTTCACGATCTCCATCGAGTCCGAGACCTGCGAGACACCAAACCACGCCGCCAGTACCAGCAGGTAGATGCCGAACAGCCCGGCGATACGAATCCACGTTGATTTTGTCGCCCACCTCATGACTCAATGATAGCCGCGTCGCATGAATAAAAAAGCTCTTTGACACGTCCACTGTGCGGGCCGCGAAATGGGCGTACATGAACCAGCGTCGCGGAGCGCACGACGCTACCTGAGGGGTGACGCCTACTTGCAGAAGCTGCCGAAGAAACCACGCTTCTTTTCGGCGGCGGCGTACTCCTCGTCGGTATGGTTCTTATCGCACCACTGATCCGGGGGAACCTGTTCCTTCACTGAGTCGATGTGCTTGCCGCAGCCCTTCCAGGTGGTCTTTCCGCATACCTCGCAGGTGGTGGGTCGACACATGATCGTCTCCTTCGTTGTCGTGCCTCGAGCCCCTCGTTGGACCCGCTGCATAGGGTTATCAGCCGGCACCCTAACTGGTTGCACCGTCGCATGAGGCCAGTCGGAGGACCGAGTGCTCGGGTTTGTTGATCGGGACGCTCCAGGTTGTGACTAGAGATTCTACTGCTTCGGACTCCGACGCGGGGTCGTTTGCGAGGCAGGAATCCTCATGCTTAGCCCTCTCCCTTCACCAGCACGGCCTCGGCCTTCTCTCCGAGCCACGCCCGCAGCGTCTGGATACCGCCCGACAGCATGGTGACGTTGAAGCCCGCGTGGCGCACGATGCGGTAGCCGATCCAGGAGCGCACGCCCGCCGCGCACATGACGACGAAGGGGTGGTCGCGGACGTTCTCGTCGACCCAGGCCTGGACCTCATCGAGGCGGTCGCGCAGCTGGGTGTGGGGGATGTTGAGGGAGTTCGGCATGTGCCCGGCCGCGTACTCCCCCAGCGTGCGTACGTCGAGGACCGGCATGTCCTCGGTGAGGGCCTCCGGGCCGGTGAGGACAAGCTCGCCGGTCAGCACATTGTGGGCGACCATGCCGGTCTGGTTAACAGGGTCCTTGGCCTGGCCGTAGGGCGGCGCGTAGGCGAGGTCCAGGTCGATGAGGTCCGTCGCCTTCAAGCCGGCTCGCATTGCGGTTGCGATGACGTCGATGCGGCGGTCCACGCCGTCGGCGCCCACGGCTTGCGCGCCGAGAATCTGCCCGCCGGTGCCCACATGCATGAGGATGTGCACGGGCTTAGCACCGGGGAAATAGCCCGCGTGCTGGTTGGCGTGCGTGTGCACCGTGAAGTACTCCGCGCCCGAGGCATCGAGGGTCTCGCGGTTAACGCCGGTCATGGCGGCGGTGAGGCTCCCGATCCGAACGATCGCGGTGCCTTGTGGGCGCGGGATGGGGCGCGCGGTTGCCTCGCCGTGCTGCGCGTCAGCGATCGCATCGGCGACGAGGCGTCCCCCGCGGTTCGCGGGTCCGGCCAGGGCGACGGGGCGGTCATGGTCGCGACCGATCGTGCCATCGCCAACGGCGTAGACATCGTCGGCGCTCGTACGCCCATGCTCATCAACGAGGATGTAGCCGCGGTCAGTCTCGATACCCGCGGCCTCGACGAAGGCGGTGTCGGGGCGCACGCCGGTAGATAGGACGATGAGGTCGGTGTCCAGGACAGTGCCGTCGGAGAGCGTCACCGAGTCGTGGTCGTCGCCGTGGGCGATGGACTGGGCGGCGACGCCGGCGTGGACGTGAACGCCGAGGGCGCGCAGCTCCTGCGTGACCAGCGTGGCCATCTCGACTTCGAGGGGCGGTAGGACGTGCTCGGCGAACTCGACGAGGTGGGTCTCGAAGCCGCGATGTGCGAGAGCTTCGGTGGCCTCGATGCCGATGAACCCTGCGCCGAGGACGACGGCTCGCGTGCCCGAGGCCTCGCGCAGGGCGAGCGCGTCGTCAACCGTGCGCAGGGTGTGTACGCGCGGGGAGTTGAGGCCGTCGATCGGGGGCAGGCTTGCAAGGGCTCCCGGGGAGAGAATCAGGTGGTCGTAGGTGAGCGTGTATGTCTCGCCGGTCTCCGTGTTGGTGACCTGGACGCTGTGCGCGCCGGGATCAATCGCCGTGACCTCGGAGTTGATGCGTACGTCGAGGTTGAGCGCCGCCTTGAGCGATTGTGGGGTGTGGAGGAGGAGTTTGGCGGGGTCTTCGATCTCGCCGCCGACGTAGTACGGGAGCCCGCAGTTCGCGAAGGACACGTATTTGCTGCGCTCCAAGACGATGATCTCGGCACCCTCGTCGCGCCTGCGCAGGCGCGCCGCCGCGCTCATGCCACCGGCGACTCCTCCGACGACTAATACTCGCATGTGCGGCTCACTTTCTGGCTCGACGGACTGCTTCTGTCAACCGCTTCGGTTATACCCCCAGGGGTATTCACGAGCAACAATGACGTCACGCCGCAGCCCATCATGCGAGTTCAGACAGCAGTGCTCTGTCGGGTGGTGGTCGGTTCATTGATGTGCCGTGCCTGCGAACCTTCATAACGGGGGCGCACCACGATACCAGGAACCGTCACACAGAACAGCGTGCGAGACAGACCATCCGCGACCGTTCCAACCGGAGGGGCCCCAGGATCTGGATAGGTTATGGTGTTCTGGTTAGTTATTTTCCTATCGGGAGAGCGTTTCCTATCCATAACGCGAATGCAGATCATGCTCTCCCGAGCCGCGCCGAACTGGGCATCGGCCCGCTAACCAGACGGCCATCGATGCACTGGATTGTAGGCAGACAATTTGCTGCCTACAATCCAGTGCAATGCTGGCCTATCTGATGCAATGATTCTCTGCAACTAACCATACCGCGCACACTGATCGACCAGAGCAACCTCCGACGATCCTCGGCGGTTGCACGAGGGCGCTGCTGCACAGCAGCACGAAGCCGCTCACGTATAAGAAAATCCCGGGTTTCCAGTGGAAGCCCGGGGAAAGATGGTGGACCTTGCGGGAGGCTTGTCGAAACTTGTCCCACCGTTGGCGCATATAGCGTCGGGGCACCTCAATATTCGGTGGCGCACTCGTCGATCACGTTTTAAGAGTCGAGGCTCCACGCGGGCATCTCGACCGGGCAAGACGGCCCTTCGTGAGTCAGGAGCCTCCTACCGTGCGGGGCAGTCATTGAAGATGCTTGCCAAGGAAAGTTGGGATCGGGCACGAGCGGTTGTCATGGCTCCTCCGCGAACCCGGAGAGAGACTACGAAGGCAATCCCCGAGCTTGGCAGAGACGACTGAGATGCAGATCCGCTACAGAGAAGGAACCTCACTTGAGCAGATTGATGCTATTCCCGGCTACTCGGTCGGCACTCTCAGAGCCTATGTCCTCGCCGCTGGAACCGTACTGAGTGACGCCACGGACGGTGAGTCTGAATGGGTCAGGCCGATCCGTAAACCTCGAAGCCTCCCTTCGTCACTGTCTGCACGTATGAAGCGGCGCCGGCAATAAGTCTCAGTTGCTCTTCACTGGCTGATCTGATGCACAGGCCCGGTTGAGCGATGATCGTTGTGAACCGAGGGAAAAGTTGCGGCGCTTGCTGCCTGATCCGGAACAGTGCCTCCCGGTCGCCGATTTCAAACGCCGAGCCACCGAATCGATGTTTGTAGCTGGCAGCTCGGCGATCGAGGTGTTCGAGGAGTGGTAAGGCCGCATTGTCTCGCCATCGTGCCCCACGCATCGCTTGGCCGCAAACTTCGTAGAGGTCGGCAAGTCGTGACCCTGCTTCTGGCTTGGATGAGTACTTACAGTGCACGAGGGTGACATGCAGATCCCCTCTATCGACTCGAATGCCCACCAGGTCCGCCGCCTCACCCGACCTGTCATCGTCGATGAGCACGTCGAAGGTCTGGTTCTCTGCCAGATAGCGCACCATATACGCCTGGATCGAATCTTTTCTCCGGTCGGAACCCTGCGATTCGACGGTGATGTCCACGCCTGCTGTGGTCCAATCGAGCGAGCGTAGGTGATCGCGCGGGTAGGGTGGAATCTCGGTTCGCGCCGCGAGGAGCCGGTCATCGCCGGTAATCAGTCGGTCGCCAGAAAGCAGAAGCGTGGGCTTGTGGTTGTTCAACCAGGTCGACAGAGGGGTCTTCGTTCCATGCCCGCCTTCCACGGTGGCCTCGTCGCCGACGGGGCGGTAGTGGACACCAGTTGGACCGAACCGCCCCTCGTACTGAAGCTCCCATGTCGGCGTGATGACGGAGAAGCGAAGTGGCCCGTCAACTCCGTAGTCGTCGATCCTCAGTTCGGCGTCGGTCAGCGGAACTCCGCTTCCGTTGTAGGTGACGCGTGACGACGTTCCAGAACCGAGGTAGAGTTCCCATGGCCACTCGACCGCGAGGAACGGGTACGGGGGCCGCTCCTTGACAGCGACAGGGATAATCATGTCACGGAACAGCGAGTGGACGTCAACTGACCCGTCCCGCAGCTTCGCTCCTTGGTCGCGACACCATCGTCTCCACTCCGCCAGGTTCGTCGCCGTTCGCATCGACCAGAATCGCCCGGACAGCGCCGCTGCGATCGTGACGCGCTCTCCGTCTTGGAAGGCCTTTGCTGCGACGTGAGTGTTGGCCTTATGGGTGCGGTCAGCTTCTGTGAGTCCTGTCTCGACATCACTTCCCACGTACATGGAGAAGCGCTTGTCCCGATCCCGGGCATCAAGGAGCCCTATGTTCGTCGGAACGAGGCGGTCGAGCTTCGCGAACACCTTAAACGTGTCGTAACCATTGACCGGCGCTGGTTCATGCCCGAGCACAGCCTCAACAAGATCGTCCAGGTTGTGTTTGGTGTCCGAGCAGTGGACGTAGAGGAGCCCCTGCATCCGATCAAGAAAGAGAACCACGAGCGTGTAGTCGGTAGCTCGCAGGGACGGGATGTCACCCCAGCGGAGATCGGCGACCGTCTCGATGACGAACCAGGCGATGGTGCCATCACGGTTGACGCTGATCAGGTCGTCCAAGATTCTGTCGCCGTACACGGCACTGGCTGCCAAGGGATCCCAGTCCACGGTCCTCGCCAAAAAGGCGCGAGCGCTCATCTTCGGTTCTAGCAGACCAACAGGAACGTCAGGCGGAATGTCAATGAACGAGGCCTCGAACTCGCTGATCTCGTCAGCTCGCTCGGTCGCATGTTCTGTAATGTCGCTGAGTACCTTGTCCCAGTCTGGGTCCTCCCGCAGGAGAAAACGCAACGGCGAGAGCGCCTGCTTCGGGTCCTGGCGGATGAAGACGCTCGCGGTTCCGATCGGGACGGGAGCTGACGTACGGGCGAGACGACCGATAAGCTGGACCATCGGACTCAAGGACCGATGCGCGTCATGAAAAGCCCCAATCTTGAGCGTGGGGAGGTCGAAGCCTTCGCCCAGCATGTCGACACAGACGATCACGCGACTGGTCCGGTCCCGCATAGCTCGGATCGCCGCGTCACGATCGCTCGCTCGCAGCGAATCGTAGATCACCTTTGGAGCAAATTCGGGAGCGAGCCGTGAGTACAGTGCGTGGATCTCGTCGGCTCGAGACTTCGACGCGACCCGCGCCAGAAGTAGGTGCTCGTGCCCGGCGTTCAGATCGCTACGAAGCCGCGACAGCGCAGCCTTGGCGAGTGCCTCGTCATCGTCGTCCAGATCGAGGACTGCAGTGAAGTCAATTCTGCTGAAGTATCCCTCTCTCTGCGCCTCCCGAAGTGGGAAACGAAAGATCACTCGGCCCGGCAAAGTCTGTCCATCGCGCCGGTAAGGCGTCGCAGTGAACAGCAGGACCGGCCGCTCACCGAAGGCACGGATGATTTCCGTCCACGTTTGCGCTGGAGCATGATGCGCTTCGTCGACTATGAGGTGCGTGAAGCCAGAGAAGAACGCTCGCCGCACGGCAGCCTCCGACGCACGGACTGCGTTCGGGGTTACGACTACGACATTGCAGGCAGCTACGAAATCGACCGCGTCCTTTTCACTGTCGAATCGGCCGGCGACTCGCCCGACTCGGGGCCTCATCGCGCCCGGCCCGACGATTCCTTCCTGCTGGAGGATGCCTAGCGTCTCGAATTTCGACGCGATCTGCTCTCTCAAAGCCGAGGAAGGGACCACGACAAGGACGCGTTCCGGGCGCTGCGCGACCAGCCAGGCCAGCATGGTCTCAGTTTTGCCCGTTCCGGTTGGCATCACCACGATTCCTGGTTCTGTAAGGCCCGACGACTGGTATCCGACGATGGAATGCAGGGCACCGATTTGAGGACGGCGCAGGCTATGCGGACAGGTGTGTGACGTGAAGCCGATGGCACCATCGAACGACTCTCGAACGGCATCCGCAGGCACAGGGAGCCTCGATCCTACCCAGACAACCTCATCCCCCGACGCGCCGTCCAGAGGAAGGACGGCGGCCAGTCGCTCCCCGTGCGGCTCGCCTGGTCCCGATACAGCCGGCCAGCAGCCGAACCTGCTGTGGATGTATTGCCTGCCATCGTCCGTGTAGTCCAACCCGTCATGGGCAGGAACCAGCAATTGACGGATGATGTTCTTTCCTACGACCTTCTTGGTCGCCCAGACGTGAGCGGTTCTCACGGCATTCCTCCTACGGCCCAAATACCTGAGACTACGGTGCCCTGCACGAAGAACGATGTCGTCACCGGATGCCTCCGACCGGTAACGCAGTCACCGAACTGTATGCGCTCGCCGAGCACAGCATACTGTGCTGCCACGTTCCCTCACCCGAGGACACACGGCTACATCACGGGAGGTCCCTACCCGAACCAGTAGTATCAGAATGGTGGTTCAATTGGCCGGTCCGTGTCACTCAGGTCTTCTTTATCCGACAGCTCACCATCAATCGATCCGACGAATAATGGCGAAAGCCACTCATCCACTACTGACATGGTGCGACTGTTCGGCTCGGCTTCAAGAGGGAGTGGACTGATTCGCGTCACCACTGGAACTTGCGCGGACACCCCGGCAAGAACACACGCCCCCGTCGGAAGGATCGGTAGCGATTCAAATGACACACGGTCGAGATAGGCGACTGCCTTTTCGATAGCCTGCACATCGAGGTTGTTCACGAGCCGGTGAAGGAAGTAGTTGTGAAGCTGGGAGATGATCGTAGGCGAGATGTCGTGGGGTCGCTGGCTGGCCAAGGTCAAGAACACACCGAACTTGCGCCCCTCCTTAATAATCTCCTCGAACGTCTCTAGCCGATAGTCGCGCCATGCTTCGCTCTCGCGGGAGGATTCCAACGACAAGATGTTGTGGGCCTCGTCAATGATGAGGTTGAGGTAATGCTCATTTCCGGGATCGTTTGTCTTCTTCCGATCGTAGAGATGCTTACAAAGCAGCATCGGGACGACCTTGCGCATCGACAGGTTGACGTCCCGCAAAGAGACTACGATCAAGGGGCGATCGTATTTCTGATCGTCGTCAACAACGATGAGCTTCTTGATGTCTGGCACTCGCGTCTCAAGTCGCTTGATCAACGGCGACAGATGCTCGCGATTAGAGAATCCACTGATGATGTCATTGTAGTATTGCAGGACGATCTTGAATCGAATCAAGTCGATACCCGGTTCAATACTTGAAAAGTTAATGGGCAACGCGACGATCTTGTCTTTGGTATTCGCCTCCCAGTCGGGGTGATCCGGATCGATTGGCCTGTTACTCCACGGCCCCCAAAAGAATTTCCCCATCGCAGCGTTGTAATGCAGGTTCCGTTGAAAGTCAGTGATAAGGTTGGCGAGTGCCGGCGAGGGAGACGAGCCGAGGCAGTTCTGCACCTCGACAAGCAGGTTGAGCACGGTTTGTCTGTCAAGCGTTCTGTCATTGCTCTTCGTTGCCCTTAGTACCATATCTCCGAGGACCCTGAGTAAGTCCGCTGGTTGGGCGATTCGCTGGTCCCAGTAGTCGCTATTGAGGACCCGAGCGAGGAATGGGGCCTGCGTCTTCTCGGTGGCATCAAGGACGACGGTCCAGAACGCAAGGTCGCTGACGGCACTCGACGGAAGCGGAAGACGTGGACCGTTGGCAACACGCGTACTGAGGGCATACTCCCGCTTGTTCGCATCGCTGGTCAAGACGGCCGTGGAACGAGCGTCCTCGTTTGAACATACTCGGTTGAGGTACTCGCCATTGAAATCGATCAATACGAACTGAGACCGTTGACGGAACGTTTCAATGGACCCGTACACCTTGAACAACTCGTGGTAGAGCTTCGTTAGTGTGTACGATTTCCCGCTTCCGGTGTTGCCGAAGATACCGACGTGACTGGCAAAAATCGCGTTGATTCCTACGGCTACGGACTGTGTCGGCTCCATCGCCAACGTACCGATCTCTAGTGGCTGATCACTGTCTGAGACGAAGGTATGAATCAGACCATACTCTTCTTCGGTAAGGATGAAGCACTCGTTGTCCAGGAGTGGCATCTCACGAACACCACGTTCGAATCGCCCATCTTCGATGTAGCCGATAAGGCGGACATCGAGTTGACGGGACAGCGGGTCTACCCCGCGGCGGTAAGCCGATACGGCGCTGCGGTCCTCTTCGACCACCTCGCCATCAACTTTGGCGATCAACTCGACAAATCCTTTGACAATTTTCACGTAGCTCGAAACAGCGACGTTTCGCACAAGACCACCACGGTACAAGAGGTGCGAACCGTTCTTGAGCTTATCGACGGCGATCCGCACACGTCGGCCATCTACAGACACCACTCGGCCGACGCGGAACACGGATTCCTGGTCAATCATGATGTCCTCAATCACCAGATGTCTCTGTCGCAGAGGTGTGGATATCGAGTTCGATCCGCTGGTCAGGGTAGGGAATCTTGTCGGGAACGATCGGCGCGAAGTAATCGGATTCGAGCACGTCGAGGCTGATCTTTCGCTCTATTCCGCCTTCGGACGGCTCGGCGGGGACCACGAATTCGATGTTGCCGTTCTTGACGTCGGCGTCTGGTAAGAGTTGCTCATACAATTGGAGCCCTTCGCGGGAATAGCAGAAGACGAAGACCTGCAGGGTAGGGTTCGTTCGGGCTGCTCGGAGCACAATATCGCGGAGATGTTCATCTCTGAATGAGAAACCGTGGACGAAAAGTACGCTGTTCTCTTTCTCGAGTTCGTTGGCGAAGCGGCGGATCAGTTCGTAGTAGGTCTCGTTCAGTACGGTAGTTGCGAACTTGCGCTTGTCTGGGTTGACGATGCCAAGTTTGTTGTAAGTTGCCGCGAAGGCCTCAACTTGCTGAGGTTCGTTGTCGGCCCCTCCTAGGCGCTGATCCGCGTCAACAATCAGTTCATTGATCGGACGGATGGTCGGCCCCTGCCCCTGAGGTTGAGGATCGACGAGAACGTCGATTAGGTGCGGTCGCGCTGCTTCCAGCTGTGACCCGGCCTCGCTCACGAGGGAGAGAGTGTGGTCGAAGTAGATGTCTGCCTTTCGATGTTCTCGCTTGTGCTGGCACCAGGCAACCGATCCATGAATCTTGATGAGGTTGAATACAGGCACCTCGAATCGGTGCTCGTATCGGTTGCCCGTCCGGAAGCGGAGCGTGCTGAAATCGCCTAGGTCAAACTTGGGTCGGATCTTACCGTTGAATCCGTCGGAGTAGTCGATGCCGATTTCCTCCATAGCCACCTCAAACAACATGTCCACGTTGGTTGTGAAGATGTTCACCTGCTTTGACAGGAGGGTGCTTCGCCTACGGAGCAAGATGCGGTTTAGCGTACGAACGAAGCGCGCGTACGACCGGAGGACACTTTCCGCTGATGCATCACGGTCGATAATCTTCGTATTTGGAGCGAGAACCTGTTCGAAAAAGTAGGCCTGGATTGAAGCGCGAACGAGCGCCTTGGCAGCTTCCGAAGCATGCGAATCAGCAACCTCCGTGAGGGCATCCTCAATGTTGCCCAAAGCAGCGAAGTAAGGGCTAGATGTACCCGCACCGATCAGGAAGTTCAGATGGGCAGACTCAACGATGGTACGAAGCCGCTCCGGAGTGAGCCGATGGGGTAGAACCTCAGGAATAGGCTGTTGCGCCGCGCCATTGATACGTACCGAAGTCACTTCCCAGCCTCCTGCCCAGCCCATGAGGGCACCGCACGCAATACACGTACGCAACCGTGGTAACGTTGATCACAGAGGTACCAGTCTGGACACTTGAACATCGTTTGCTCCCTCTGCTCCAGCCCGATCATCTCGCTGGGCGCCGTCGGGAACCTCGCACCTAGTACGTCTATTGAACCACACTATCGGGCGAACACACTGAGCCACGCACACCCCGAGGCTCAGACCATGATCTGGCAGACCATCACCCAACAAAATGACGAGCCCACACCCGCCCCAGCGCCGGCGTCACCGAGCTCATCAACCTCGGCGACCAACCGTGATACAGAAAGAATCTTCGAGAGCAGGTCCACGACGTCAATTGCTTGGCGACTGGCCCACGGTGTGTTCCACACGAACGCCACTCTCCGTTCGTATCTGCCCTGGCGGTAGTCCCTTTCGTGCAGCCCAACCACGTACGTACGCGAACAGCTCTTCCGTCGCTTGGATGGCCGCTCCGTAAATTTCCTGCCAGAGCGATTCGGGAATGGCATCTGCTCGCAGCGGCACTGCCATCTGAAAGCAGTTCGGATCTGTGGCTTGCGTCGTTGCAAGCATGTGGTTGAGAGAGAAATGAACCCAGCCCGACGTCTTGTCATAAACGGGCAGTGCCCAAGCGTGGGTGTCGGCTGCCAGTTCTTTGAGTCGGTAGTCGTTCAAAGGCTTACCATCAGCATCCTTGACTTTGCGCAGCTCTTCGCCTCGCAAGAGCTTTATGGCGAGGCTATCAACATCCGAACCGCTGGCGATGTAATGCGCCCGGAACAACGTGTCGAGCTGAAGGCGCAGCAAAGGGGCAGCCGCATGGATGTTGTACGTGTCTACCGCATCAATAAGAGCATCGAGCACCCCGTAACTGCGCTGAATCATCGCCGTTACAATCAGGTCAGGCAGGTACAAATCGCCGTCAGCAGCCATCAGGGACTGCGCGGCGAGATCCAAGTGGGCGACGCGCAGCTGGTCGAGGATTCGCCGTGGTGCCGCGAGCCTGGGATACCGATCCACTGAGCCACCCGCGAGCTGAGGTTTGGGCGCTCGGGGCAAACGAACCGGTGACAGATTTGCTTCTGGATGACACTTCATACAACCACTATGGCTTCCAAAGCACAGCTCCAATAGTCAACAGCCCATGGGACCGGCCCATATCCTTTCTGGTCCGGCCAGCACACCTGACAGGCAGACCCAACTAAGGGCCCTCCCGCTGCAGTGGGTCGACCGTCTGTTTCATAGGAGATTACTGTGCTTGATCTGTTGATTTCTGTCCTCCCCACGCTGCCGATGATACTGCCGATGGGGGTGGACATCACGCCGAACGATGATGTTCTGCCGGGGATCTCGCAGTTGCACACGATCGTGGGAGCGGTGATGACGATCGGTCTGATCGTGTCGGTGCTGGATCTGATCATCTCCGCGATCGTGTGGGGATTCGGCGCGAACTCCTCCAACCCGCACCTCGCTGGCCGCGGCAAGGTCGGCGTCCTGGTCTCGTGCAGAGCAGCGACCATCTGCGACACCGCAGTCACGCTGATTAACTTTTGAAACATCGGCCAGCCCATCTAGCCCCTACCAGCAATTCGTTGCAGGGCACGTACCTGGACACAAAACCCCGGGCTTCCAACGGAAGCCCGGGGTGGGGATTGTGGAGATGGGGGGAATCGAACCCCCGTCCAGCAGCCGACCCCGAATTCTTCTCCGAGCGCAGTCTACGGTTTTATTTCTCAGCCCCCAGCATTGCGCAGACTCACCGCCAGATAGGCTCAGTTGATTAAGTGTCGGAGGCGCCCCACCAACATGGGC
>JAHYYD010000045.1 GCA_019425105.1 Actinomycetota bacterium | reverse complement strand
GTCGCGATACCATAAGTGTGAGGCAAACCGCAGCGGTTTGGGTCATTGAGCCAAGGAGGACACCATGGACACCGCAACGACCATCATCGAAGCCCTGGGCGGCTGGGACAACATCTCCAACCTGGAATCGTGCATCACGCGCATCCGCCTCGACGCGGCCAACACCGACCTCATCGATGAGGCGAAGCTGCGCGAGGCCGGAGCCTTCGACGTCGTCATCGTCGGCGATGCCGTCCAGGTCGTCATGGGTCCTGATTCCGAAGACCTCGTCGAGCAGATGAAAGCGAGCCGGTGAGCTTCCTCGTCCGCGCACCTTTCGCCGCGCATATCCTGCCTCTCGCGCAGGTACCCGACCCCGTCTTTGCCAGTGGCGTCGTTGGAGATGGGCGCGCGCTTCTTCCCGATGCCGACGCGTCATGCGTGACTGTGTGCGCCCCCATTGCTGGCGTCGTCACAAAGCTCAAGTCACACGCCGCGATCGTCACCTCGACGCGCGGGGTCTCCATCCTCATCCATCTGGGGATCGACACCGTGGGACTGCGAGGAAAGGGTTTCGCGCCCCTCGTCGACGAGGGGGACATCGTCGAAGTCGGCAGGCCCCTCATCCACTGGGACCTCGCCCCCGTCCAGGAGGCGCATCTCTCCCCCTGCGTGCCCGTCATCGTCGTGAACCCGTCCGGCGTGCACGTGCGACCTGAATACAACGAGGAAAGCTGCGCGGTGGGCGCACTCGTTCCTTTGTTCTCAACTCCAGACGGAGAGTGATCACCGCTCCGACGAATGGTCCCCGCGACTCTTTCGAGTCGCGGGGACCATTCGCAGGGACTTTGGGCTGCGTCAGTTGACGCTACCGCGGAGCAAAGCGAACAACGACGTGAGGCGCTCATCCGTGGGCAGCTCCTCGATCGCGACCTCGTCGCCGTCAGAGTCGCACAGCGGCACGCACCAGTTCGGGTACTGATCGGCGCCCGTGCCCGGCATATTCTGCGGACGCACATCCCCAACCGCGTCGACGAGCGAAGCGACGACGAGCTTTGACGGGGTCCGCGCGACGTATCGATACAGGCCCTCAACGGTCTCGCGCTCGCTGGGCTGGGCACCGTCAACGCAACCGTACTCAAGCAGGCGTGCATTGATCTGCTCTAGCTCGAGGCGATCGCCGGCGCGCACCGTCTCAATATCATCCGTCAGCAGACCGAGCTCGGAACGCAGGGTGGTCTGAATGCCACGAATGTAGCCGAGCGTCGGCGGCAGGTCATGGATATTGACGGCTGCCAGCGCCCGGTCACGGTAGTGCTCGGGACGCAGCGGCCAGCCGCCACCTTCCTTCTCGAACCACACGACGGACGTGCCCAGGACTCCGCGCTCACGCAGGTAGTCACGCACCCACGGCTCGACCACGCCGAGATCCTCGCCAATAACGACGGCACCCGCGCGCTGAGCCTCCAGCAGGATGACGCCCATCATGGCCTCGTGGTCGTAGTACACGTAGGTACCCTCGGTGGCGGCGCACCCCTCCGGGATCCACCACAGGCGGAACATACCCAGGATGTGGTCGATACGCACGGCACCCGCATTGGCCAGGGCGGCGCGGACCATGTCGCGCAGCGGCAGGTAGCCCGACTCGGCAAGGCTCCGCGGCGACCACGGCGGCTGCGACCAGTTCTGGCCCTGCTGAGAGTAGACGTCCGGCGGAGCGCCCACACACATACCGTTGGCGAAGAGCTCAGGCCGACTCCACTTTTCGGACCCATAGCCGTGCACGCCGACGGCCAGGTCAGCCATGACACCGATCTCCATGCCAACCTCGCGGGCCACATGCTGCGCATGCTCGAGCTGCTCGGCGACGACCCACTGGCACCACTGGTAGAAGTCAACGCGGTCGGCCAGCTCGAGTCGCTCAAGTTCGACGCGAGGCGCGGAGGAACGGGCCAGGTCCTCGGGCAACTCGATCGTGCCTTCGCGCTCAACGAGGGCGCACCACAGCGCGTAGTTGGAAAGCTCCGAGCCGCCACGCTCAATGAAGTGATCCAGCTGGCTCTGGCGGTGATACGAGCGAGGAGCCGCAAAGATCAGTTCGAGCGCCTTGCGCTTGGCCTCCCACGAACAATCACGATCGATCAGGTCCTCGCGACTGTCGAACTGACGGGTCTCATCACTCAGCTGCTCGATAGCATCGCGTGAGGCCTGCGGCAGGGATGAGAACTCCTCAATGTTCTCGGGGCGGATGTAGATCGGGTTAAGCCAGCGGCGCGATACCGGCAGGTACGGCGACGTTTCCAGCGGAGAGACCGGCTGGGATGCGTGTACCGGATTAATCAGCAGGAAATCCGCGCCCTTGTCAGCACAGATAGCTGCCAGGTCAGCAAGATCTGCTGCGTCACCAATGCCCCACGAAGAAGCCGAACGCGTCGAGTACAGCTGCGCGTTGACGCCCCACGCACGACGAGAGGACTCCAGGAGCGGCAGCGAGAGCGTGTTGGGAACGATGATCAGGGTTGCAGACTCTACGCGGCCACCCTCAACCGTGGCGACGAGGCGGTGCCACCCAAGCGGGAGCCAGTGCGGCACATCGAAGGTCGCACGGCCGACGAGCTCACCGTCGATCATGCGGGGCGGGACGTAGCGATCCACCTGATCACACGCGCCCTTACGACCGTCCTCCAGCACCCACTGGACGTTCACCCACGAACCATCCGGCACGTGCACTGGGAACATGTAGCCGCCACCCTGGCGGGCGACGATCGTCGGAGGAAGGGTACGACGCCATTCGCGTTCCTCGGTCAGGCGCTGTGCCTCGTACACATCGCCCACGGTGGAAGATTCGTCGAGGGGCAGACCGAGGGCGCCGAGAACCTTCAGTAGTGTGGACGCGCTGACGCCCACCCAGTTCCCATACCAATCCCAGAATCCGGTAGCAACGCCATTAGCGTCGGCGATACGGCGCAGCTCTTCGATGTTGTCAGATGCGGGAGCGTGAATATCCACAGAAAAGCCTTCTACGTTGCGGGCTGATAACACTTTCAATACTAGGCGTGGACTCGCTGAGACAGAGACTCCATGGACGTGTCATGGGCCACGCCTGAGAGGATCGCGATCATTGCAGCAGCAACATCGTCCGACTGTGCGCCACACACAATCTGAACAACATCACCAGAACGCACGACGGCAAGCACACCATCCACGCGCAGCGCAGCCTCGTCAACGTCTCTCTGAGACTTCACCTGAATTCGGATGCGCATCGTGCAGGGTTCGACCTCGACAATATTGAGGTGTCCACCCAGCGCGTCGATAAGCGTTTGTTCAATCGCCATCGGAGCCCCTTTCGCGCGGTCGGGTATTTGCGATACGTGTCACATAGTAGATGTGACCTGCGCAAAAGGCAAGTGGCATCCGCTACATGAACAAATATCCGCCGATCGCCAGTGACAGAAGCGAAAATTCCTGCGAGCAGCTACAATCACCCACCCTGTCAATCTCACTTCTTCCAGATTGACACCATCAGGGCTTCGCGCGTGCCTACTCAACATACAACCGGGGGGAGGACCCTTCGACCCTCCCCCACAGTCATACGCATGTCGCGCAGATCAGTCGCGCGTCAGCTTGCGATGCGTCACGCGATGCGGATTCGCCGCCGCCTCGCCGAGGCGCGCGACCTTATTCTTCTCGTACGCCTCGAAGTTGCCCTCGAACCAGTACCACTTGTCCGGATGCTCCTCGGTGCCCTCCCACGCCAGGATATGGGTGGCGACACGGTCGAGGAACCAGCGGTCGTGAGTAATAACAACGGCACAGCCGGGGAACGCCAGGAGGGCGTTTTCCAGCGAGCTGAGGGTCTCAACATCCAGGTCATTCGTGGGCTCGTCGAGCAGGAGGAGGTTGCCACCCTGTTTGAGGGTGAGAGCCAGGTTCAGACGGTTGCGCTCACCACCGGAGAGAACACCGGACGGCTTCTGCTGATCGGGACCCTTGAAACCAAAGGCGGAGACATAGGCCCGCGAAGGCATTTCCACGTTACCCACCTGAATGAAGTCCAGGCCGTCGGAAACGACTTCCCACACCGTCTTCTCAGGGTCAATGCCGGCGCGCGTCTGGTCAACATAGCTGATCTTGACAGTCTCACCGATCGTCAGCTCGCCGCCATCGAGGGGCTCGAGGCCAACAATTGTCTTGAACAGCGTGGTCTTACCAACGCCGTTCGGGCCGATGATACCGACGATACCGTTGCGCGGCAGTGAGAAGGACAGACCGTTGATGAGGGAGCGGTCGCCGAAGCCCTTCTGGAGATCCTTAGCCTCGATAACGACGCTACCCAGGCGCGGGCCCGGCGGGATCTGGATTTCCTCGAAGTCAAGCTTGCGCGTGCGCTCGGCCTCGGCCGCCATCTCCTCGTAGCGAGCCAGACGGGCCTTCGACTTGGCCTGACGCCCCTTCGCGTTGGAGCGCACCCACTCGAGCTCTTCCTTCAGACGCTTGGCAAGCTTGGCATCCTTCTGCCCCTGAACCTCAAGACGCTTCTCCTTCGTCTCCAGATAGGTGGAGTAGTTGCCCTCGTAGGGGTACAGATGACCGCGGTCAACCTCGGCAATCCAGCCGGCGACATGATCGAGGAAGTAACGATCGTGGGTCACGGCAATGACCGCACCCGGGTAGGACGCAAGGTGCTTTTCGAGCCAGAGCACACTCTCGGCGTCGAGGTGGTTGGTGGGCTCGTCGAGCAGGAGCAGGTCGGGGGCCTCAATGAGGAGCTTGCACAGCGCCACGCGGCGACGTTCACCACCGGAGAGCACGGAGACAGGCTGGTCCGGGGGCGGGCAGCGCAGCGCATCCATAGCCTGGTCGAGCTGAGAATCGATATCCCACGCATTGGCAGCATCAATCTCGGTCTGCAGCTTGCCCATTTCCTCCATGAGCGCATCGAAGTCCGCGTCAGGATTCGCCATCTCTTCGGAAATCTCATTGAAGCGCGCGAGCTTAGCGAAAATATCGGCAGCGCCCATACGAACGTTTTCGATGACGGTCTTCGTGTCGTCGAGGATGGGCTCCTGCATCAGAATGCCGACCGTATAGCCGGGGGTCAGACGGGCCTCGCCATTGCTGGGCTCATCCAGGCCAGCCATGATCTTCAGGATCGAGGACTTACCGGCACCATTGGGGCCGACCATACCGATCTTGGCACCTGGGAAGAAGCTCATGGTGACATCGTCGAGGATGACCTTGTCACCGATGGCCTTGCGAGCCTTGATCATCTGATAAATAAACTCCGCCACGTTACTCCGTTCGGGTGGTTCGAGGCGCGCCCTCGCGCGCGTGTTCACCCCTATGGTACCGACCCGGTACGGGCCGATGAGCCGCACAGTGGGATGCAGGGGTCGGTGATCCTCATCTCAGCGCACTATTTCGGGGATTTCCCGCCTTCCGCTTTCCGCAAGGGTTACGCGATGGTTACGGATCCGTAGTGATTTGTCGAAAACTATTCCAATTTTTTAAAAAACGCATGCGTAGGTTTGATTTTTAAGACAAACTTTTAAGTATCGGGGGACGAGTGCCTCCACTGTCAAACAGCATCAGCCGGAGGGAGGAAAGGCATTGGATACACCCGAACGCATCGCCGTCGACGGAACCAGTGCGCCGATCTATCACGTCCACTGCACCCCCTCGACAAACGACCTCGCGGCCAGTCTCCTCACCGATACCACGACACCCACCCCGCATCTCACAACAATCATCGCCGATTGCCAAAGCGCCGGGCGTGGCCGCCTCGGACGGACGTGGATAGCCCCCGAGGGGGAGGCCATCCTCGCGTCCACCGTCGTTTCCATGCCTACCTCGATTCCCACCGATCAACTCGGATGGCTCGTGTACGCCTGCGGCCTGGCTGTTCGCGATGCGCTCGCGCGCCGACTCGAACCTCTCGGCCACAGTGTCTGCCTGAAATGGCCCAACGACGTCCTCGTCGACGGTGAGCGCAAGATCTGTGGAATCCTCGCCCAGCTCGCCCCGGCCTCGTCCCCGTTCACGACCGCGATCATCCTCGGCTACGGCATCAATGTTGCCCAACGCCCCGATAACCTCGCCACCGAGCAAGCCACCTCTCTGTACGCCGAAGGTGACGACGAGGCAGCCCAGGCAACTGACGCTGTCATACATGCCGTCCTTGCCGACGTGCTCTCCGGACTAGAGAAGCGGATCCGTGCACTTATTGCCCGCGGAAACGCCCACGACAGCGGACTCGCCAAGGAAGCCGCAAGCGCCCTACCGCTCCTCGGCCGCCGTATTGCGCTCGCGGAGCCGACGGACCCCAGCGGCCACGTGGCACTCGAAGGAGAGGCGGTGTCGCTATCGTCGACCGGTTCCCTCCTCGTGCGCACGGATGACGGTCACACTCACGACATCAACGCCGGCGACGTCCTGGCTACCGGAATACCTCTGACAATCGCTCACGACACCAAGGAGAAGCGTGCGAACAATTAATCGAATCCTCGTCGCCAACCGTGGAGAAATCGCTCTGCGCGTGTGCCGCACGGCCACGGATATGGGCATCTCCACGATCGCCGTCTACGCTGATCAGGACATGGCCGCACCCCACACGCGCGAGGCCGACGAGGCGCTGTCCCTGGGCGGTGACGATGCTGCGTCGACGTACCTGAACGGTGAGAAGATCCTGGCGATTGCGCTAGAGACTGGCGCGGATGCGATTCACCCGGGCTACGGATTCCTGTCGGAGAACTCCGAATTCGCGCGCGCCGTCGAGGACGCCGGCATTGCTTGGCTCGGCCCCGCCTCCGACGTCATTGATGCGCTGGGTGACAAGATCAAGGCGCGTCGCGTCGCCGAGGAGTGCGGCGTTGCGCCGGTTCCCGGCGTATCCGAACCCGTGACCTCGCGCGAGGAGGTCGAGGCATTCATCACCTCCGCCGGTTACCCCGTGGTGCTCAAGCGAGCCGACGGCGGCGGCGGCCGAGGCATCAGCATCATCCGCTCGCAGGCTGACTTGGACCTGTTCTTTGCTCGTCACACGGACGCGGCCGACCTGGGTGCTCACTTCGTCGAGCGCTTCGTCGAGGTCGCCCGTCACGTGGAGACGCAGTCGGCTCGCGACTCGCTGGGAAACTTCCACGTCATCTCCACCCGTGACTGCTCGGTCCAGCGTCGCAACCAGAAGCTGGTCGAGGAGGCGCCGGCGCCGTTCCTGCCCGAGGGAGCGCACGAGACTCTCGTGAACGCGTCGCGCGCGCTCTTCGAGCACGTGAACTACGTCGGCGTGGGCACGGTCGAGTTCCTCCTGGAGCCCGACGGCAGCATCTGGTTCCTCGAGGTCAACCCGCGCCTGCAGGTCGAACACCCCGTCTCCGAAGAAGTCACGGGCATCGACCTGGTGCGCGAGCAGATTCGTATCGCGCAAGGACTGCCGCTGACGACTCCCCCGGAGCCCCGCGGCCATTCCTTCGAGTTCCGCGTGACCTCGGAGGATCCGTCGAAGGACCTCACCCCCACCGCCGGTCGCCTTGACGAGGTGCACTGGCCCCTGGGCCCGGGCATCCGCCTGGAGCTGGGTATCGATGAGGGCGATTCGGTCCAGACGGCCTTCGACTCGATGATCGCCAAGATCATCGTGACGGGTGCGGACCGCGAGCAGGCTCTCGCTCGCTCGCGCCGCGCGCTGGCCGAGTTCTCGGTGCAGGGCGTAGCCACCCCGGTGCCCGTCTACCAGGACATCATCAACGATCCCGACTTCTGCGGCGTGGGCGGATTCAACGTCTCGACGCGGTGGTTCGAGACGACGTTCATGCCCCAGCACGATTACTCGGATCTGGCGGTGCCGGCCGAGGCCTCGTCGACTGCTGATCTGCCGCGCCAGACGTACATCATCGAGCTGGACGGACGCCGCGTGTCCCTGACTCTGCCGGCGGGTATGTTCAACGCCCCGGCGGCTCGTGCCCCGCGCCCACCCCAGCCGCTGCGCTCCACCCCGCGCCGCGCAAGCGCATCCGCCGTGCAGGCCGGGCCTCACCAGGGTGCCCCCGGCGACATCGTCGCCCCCATGCAGGCCATCGTCGTTGCCCTGGCCGTCTCCGAAGGCGACCAGGTCGAGGAAGGCCAGCTCGTGGCCGTCCTCGAAGCCATGAAGATGGAAAAGCCGCTGCTGGCTCCCCGCGCGGGAACCGTGACCTCCCTGTCGATCAAGCAGGGTGACACCGTGACCGCGGGAAGTCGCATCGCCCACATCGCTACCGAAGAGGAGGCACGATGAGCACACCCAGTCCGCTCACGCGTGACGGGTTCATTCAGGCCCAAGACGCAATCGCGCAGGCCGCCGAAGAGAAAGCCGCGCAGCGCCAGCACGCCAAGAAGAAGCTGACGGCCCGCGAGCGCCTGTCTCTGTTCTTTGACGATGGCGTGTGGCACGAGGTTGGCCAGTTCATCGGTGGTTCGGTGCGTGATGGTCGTATCGGCTCTGCGGTCGCGGCTGGTTACGGTCGCGTCCAGGGTCGTATGGTCGCTGCCTACGCTCAGGATTTCTCGGTTCTCGGTGGCACGCTGGGTAAGGTCGAGGGCGATAAGATCGTCGATCTGATTGACCGGGGTATTCGGATGCGCATTCCGATCGTCGGCATTCAGGATTCGGGTGGCGCCCGCATTCAGGAGGGCGTCGTCGCTCTGGCGCAGTACGGCCGTATTTTCAAGAAGACGTGCGAGGCCTCGGGTCTGGTTCCCCAGATTTCGATCATTCTGGGTCCGTGCGCCGGTGGTGCCGTGTATCAGCCTGCCCTCACCGACTTCATCGTGATGACGCGCGAGAACTCGCACATGTTTGTGACGGGTCCGGACGTCGTCGCGGCGACGACCGGCGAGAAGGTCACGCTCGATGAGCTGGGTGGCGCGGCGATTCACAACTTCCAGTCGGGCGTCGCGCACCACATGGCGGATACGGAGGAAGAGGCGATCGACTACGTGCGTTCGCTCCTCGACTACCTGCCGTCCTCGTGCGAGGTTGCGCCTCCCAAGTACGAGTACATTCCCAATCCAGAGGACGAGGCGGCGGCACGCGCGGTTGCAGAGCTGGTTCCGACCTCGGCGCGTCAGCCCTACGACGTGCGCGACGTGGTGCGTTCCCTTGTGGACCACGGCGAGTACGTGGAGATTCAGGACCTGTTCGCTCCCAACGTGACGATCGGTTTCGCGTGCGTCGATGGCCAGTCGGTGGGCATCGTGGCCAACCAGCCGATGAATGATGCGGGCACGCTCGACGTGGACGCTTCTGAGAAGGCAGCTCGTTTCGTTCGTTTCTGCGATGCCTTCGGTCTGCCGATCGTTACTTTTGTGGACGTTCCCGGCTACCGCCCGGGTACCGAGCAGGAGCAGGCGGGCATCATCCGCCGCGGCGCGAAGGTGATTGTCGCCTATGCGAACGCGACCGTCCCGATGGTCACCGTCATCCTGCGCAAGGCCTACGGCGGTGCCTACATCGTCATGGGTTCGAAGTCGATCGGCGCGGACCTGGCGTACGCATGGCCGGACGCGCAGATCGCGGTCATGGGTGCCGAGGGCGCGGCGTCGATCATGTACCGTCGCGAACTCGCTGCCGCCCGCGAGAACGGGACCTTCGAAGAGACGAAGGCCGAGCTGGTTACCCGCTACGAGGAGGAAACCGTCAACCCCGAGGTTTCCGTGTCCTCCGGTCAGCTCGACGGCATCATTGCCCCCGCCGATACCCGACAGACCATCATCGATTCCCTGCACCTGCTGGTCTCCAAAGACCAGCGTGCACCCCACGTCAAGCGTCACGACAACGGTCCTCTGTGACCGGAGCCGTTTGAGAAGAATTGTCCCCGAAGGAAAGTAAGAACATGTCGTTTGTGACCTCCCTGAATGAGACCCCCTACGCGCTGACCTTTGCCGGTCAGGCCACCCCGTGGCGTGCCGCGCTGGACGAGATCGCCCACGATCCTGAGATCGCTGCGATCGTTGACGGCGTCATCAAGGCCTCGGATCAGGTGCTCTCCCCGGTGCGCCGCTCGCTGGCCACCCAGTCGGTTGCGTCCCTGCCCTTCGCTATCCCGGCCGAGGCTGGCGAGGAGGCTGTGACCCGCGACGTTGCAGGCCCGGACGAGGCCGCCCTGTCGGTTCCGGGTATCGTTGCCGCCCAGCTGGGTGCACTCATCGACCTGACGCGCGCAGGCCTGAACATCGTGGCGAACCAGCCCACCGCGTTTGAGGGACACTCTCAGGGCGTGCTCGGCGTGGAGATTGCTCGCGCGTGGATCGCCGGGGACGAGGCCCGCGCCGCTTCCGTGTTCGCGCTGGCCCGCCTGATCGGTGCGGCCGCGGCCCGTATCACGCGTCGCGCCCGCGCTCCGCACGCCGGCGACGCCACCTACATGGTGTCCGTACGAGGCGTGTCCGACGCTCTCCTCGAGCGCATCATCTCCTCCCTGCCCTCGACCTCGCATCCGCTGTCGATCGCGCTGCGTAACGACACCGACACTCACGTCGTCTCGGGTGCGCCCAACGACCTGGCGTCCCTGGTCGCCGCCATTGAGCGCGCCGCCGCCAAGGACAAGGCCGCGCACGACGCGCACGAGCGCGGCGGTCGCCCGCTGACCCCCGTGTGCGAATACCTGCCGGTGTACGTGCCTTTCCACTCCCCCATGCTCGCCGACGCCCTCGCCCTCGTGGACGAGTGGGCCGCCCAGTGCGGTATTGACGCCGAGCTTGCCCACTCCCTGGCCGCCGCCGTGCTCACGACCCCCGTGGACTGGCCGGCTCAGATCCGCGCCGCCGCCGAATCGGGTGCCACGTGGATCGTCGACATGGGCCCCGGTGCCACGACCGTGCGCATGACCCGCGCCCTCGTCGAAGGCACCGGCGTCGGCGTCGTCGCCGCCGGAACCGCCTCCGACCGTGACAAGGCCGCGACCCCCGGCTGGGCCCCCGAGCCCGGCACCGACTGGTCGCACCTGCGCCCCGGCCTCGTGACCCTGCCCGACGGCAAGACCGTCGTCGACACCGCCTTCTCGCGCCTGACCGGCCGCTCCCCCGTCCTCCTGGCCGGCATGACCCCCACGACGGTTGACTCCGAGATCGTTGCCGCTGCCGCCAACGCCGGTTTCTGGGCCGAAATGGCCGGTGGTGGTCAGGTCACTGAAGAGGTCTACAACGAGAACCTGGCGGGCTTGCGCGCCCAGCTGCGTCCCGGTCACACCGCCGAGTTCAACTCCATGTTCCTGGACCGCTACCTGTGGAACCTGCAGTTCGGCCAGGCCCGCATCGTGTCGCGTTCGCGCGCGTCCGGCGCCCCCATCGATGGTGTCGTTGTCTCTGCGGGTATCCCCGAGAAGGACGAGGCCCTCGCCCTCATTGAGCAGCTGCGCGCCGACGGCTTCCCCTACGTTGCCTTCAAGCCCGGCACGGTCGACCAGATCCGCAAGGTCATCGCGATCGCCCGCGAGGCCGATCCGATCAAGGTGATCGTCCAGGTCGAGGACGGCCACTCCGGCGGCCACCACTCCTGGGAGGACCTGTCCGACCTGCTGCTGGCCACCTACGCGCAGCTGCGCGCCCAGTCCAACATCGTCCTGACCGTGGGCGGCGGCATCGGCACGCCGGAGCGCGCCGCTGACTTCCTCACCGGCGAGTGGTCGGCCCGTTACGGCCGCCCGCCGATGCCCGTCGACGGCGTCCTCGTGGGCACCGCCGCGATGACCACGAAGGAAGCGCACACCACCAAGGCGGTCAAGGAACTCCTCGTCGCCACGCCCGGTGTGCCCGACAACGATGAGCTGGGCGGCTGGGTCGGCGAGGGCGTGACCCGCGGCGGCATGACGTCGGGCCTGTCCCACCTGCGCGCCGACATGCACGAGGTCTCCAACGCGGCGGCCGCAGCCGCGCGCATCATCGCCGAGATCGGCTCCGACGGCGCCCAGGTGCGCGCCCGCAAGGACGAGATCGTCGAGATCCTCTCCCACACGGCCAAGCCGTACTTCG
>JAHYYD010000044.1 GCA_019425105.1 Actinomycetota bacterium | reverse complement strand
AGCAGGTCCTCGCGCATGCCGGGCACCAGCCAGTCCGTGCCCGCATCGCTGACGCGCTCGAGCACCTCGATCGGAATGTGCATCGACACGCCGTCGCGCGGGCTGCCCGGCGCGAACTCGTAGCTGAGCGCCAGCGACAGCTCGCCGCACTGCCACCGATCCGGGAAGCCCTCGCCCGACGTCGCCTCGCGGGGCATCAGCAGGGACGCCGGGTAAATGAGTAGATCAGGGTGAGAGCGACGCTCGTCCTTCCACCAGCGGTTGAACGCCGCCGCGCTGGTCACGTGCTCGGGGATCAGGTCGTCGAAGAAACGGAAGCGCGCCTGCTCGTCCGCGACGAGGCCGTGGGTGCGGCTACGGCGCTCAACCTCGCGAGCCTGCTCCACCAGGGCCTCGTTTCGGCGCTGGAAAGCGTGCCTCTCCCTCCACTGGCCATCCACCAGGGCGTTACGAATGAACATCTCGCGGGCCAGCTCGCGGGCAGTCGTCCCCTCGCGCGCGGCCGCCAGCTCCTCGAAATGACGCGGCTCAAACGACCCCGACGACAGCGGATCCTTCGACGCCGACACCAAGCCAGCCGCCAGCGCCTCCAGCGACCCCGCGCGCGGAGCGTGAGAGCGCAAGGCGGCCACGGCCTCGTCGATGACGAGGTCACCCAAGCGCCCCAGCAGCACCTCGCGGTCCGCCGCCAGCGTCAACCCGTAGAGGGTCACGCGCTCGCGGACCATCGCCGCGCCCTTGCCGACCGACCAGAACGGCTCCGAATACGAGCGCTTGAGCAGGCCGCGCGCCGCCGGCTCCACCCACTCCGGGCGGATGCGGGCCACCGTGCGCGCAAACAGGCGCGAGGTCTCCACCAGCTCCGCGGTCATCACCCAAGCGGGGTGACCGCTCACGCCCGAACCCGGCCAGATCGTGAAGTGCGTGCCGCGCGCGCCCTCGTAGTCGCGCTTCGTCTCGTCCCACGACCCCAGGTAGGACAGCAGGCCAACCAGCAGCGAGCGGTGCACCTGGTCCGCGTCCACGCTCGCCGTGCCCTGCCCGTAGGCCAGGACCGCGCGAACGGCCGCGTCCTGCGCGCCGCCGAACTGGGCGGCCTCCACGACGTCGCCCGTCGACGGCTCGCCCACCGGCCCCGCGGCGATCCCGAGCGCCCGGGCCATCTGGCGCAGCTGGCCGACGACGTCGCGCCACTCGCGCCACCGCAGGTAGTGGAAGAACTCCGCGCGACACAAGCGCCGGAACGCCGAACCCGACAGGTCGCGCGCCTGCACCGCCAGGTAGCGCCACAGGTTCAGGTACGTGATGAAGTCCGAATGAGGGTCGGCCAGCCGCGCGTGCGAGGCGTCCGCCGTGCCCTGGTGCTCGGCCGGGCGCTCGCGCACGTCCTGGATCGACAGCGCCGCCACGATGACGAGCACCTCCGAGGCGCAGCCCAAGCGCTCGGCCTCCAGCAGCATGCGCCCCAGGCGCGGGTCGATCGGCAGGCGCGCCAGGTCCCGGCCGATGCCGGTGAGCCTGTACTGGGACGAGGCCGGGGCCGCGTCCGCTGTCTCGCGATCCTGCGCGAGCGCGCCGATCTCCACGAGGAGGGCGACGCCGTCGCGCACCGCACGCCGATCCGGGGCGTCCAGGAACGGGAAGTCTTCGACCGCGCCCAGGCCGAGGGACGCCATCTGCAAGATGACGCTGGCGAGCGACGTGCGCAGGATTTCCGGCTCCGTGAAGCGCGGGCGCGAGAGGTAGTCGGCCTGGGAGAACAGGCGGATCGCCACGCCTTCGGCGACGCGGCCGCATCGGCCCGCGCGCTGGTTCGCACTCGCCTGGCTGACCGGCTCGATCGGCAGGCGCTGCACCTTCGTCTTGTTGGAATAGCGGGAAATACGCGCCAAACCCGGGTCAATGACGTAGCGGATCCCCGGCACCGTCAGCGACGTCTCCGCGACGTTCGTCGCCAGGACCACGCGGCGCAGGCGGTGCGGCTCAAACACGCGATGCTGCTCGGCCGCCGTCAGCCGCGCGTACAGCGGCAGGATCTCGATGTCCCCGGGGCGGGCGCCCTTGTCGTCTCCCGCGCGCCGGCCTCGTCCCTTCAAGTGATCGAGGAGGGCCGCCTCCGTGTCGCGGATGTCGCGCTCGCCGGGCAGGAAGACCAGGATGTCGCCGTCGCCCTCCGCGCTCAGCTCGTCCACCGCGTGGCAGATCGCGGTCTCCACGTCGATGTCCTCGCCCATGCCGTAGCCCAGCGTCGCCAGCTCGTCGTCCGGGTCCTCCAGGACCAGCTGCATGGGGCCGGACTCGGTGAGGTCGGTGATCTCGAGGGTCTCGATGGGCTTCTCCGCCTGCTTTGACGAGGCCTCGGACGTGTACGACGAAGGCGTCGTCGGGCCGAGGGGACGGTAGCGGATCTCCACAGGGTACGTGCGGCCCGACACCTCGATAACCGGCGCCGGCTCGATCAGGCGGCCCGAGCCGGGCGTGCCCTCCCACGTGCCGAAATGGCGCGCGAAACGATCCGAATCGATCGTCGCCGACGTGATGATGACCTTCAGGTCCGGGCGCGCGGGCAGCAGGCGCGCGACGTAGCCCAGGATGAAGTCGATGTTCAGGCTGCGTTCGTGGGCCTCGTCGATGATGAGCGTGTCGTAG
The DNA here is from genome assembly GCA_019425105.1 of Actinomycetota bacterium. GTDB lineage: Bacteria > Actinomycetota > Actinomycetes > Actinomycetales > Actinomycetaceae > Pauljensenia. The sequence goes on along the minus strand of JAHYYD010000044.1, from coordinate 9,488 downwards.
CGGCGCAGCATCGGATCCGACTGAATCTCCGCCAGCAAGATGCCGTCCGTCATCAGCTTGACGAGGGTCGTGGGGCCGACCTCGTCCGTGAAACGCACCTGGTAGCCCACCACCTGGCCGCGCTCGCGGCCCACCGTCTGCCCCAGCTCGTGGGCGATGCGGTCCGCGACGGAGCGCGCCGCGAGCCTGCGCGGCTGGGTGTGCCCGATCATGCCGGCGACGCCGCGGCCCAGCTGCATGCAGATTTTCGGCAGCTGCGTCGTCTTGCCCGAACCGGTCTCGCCCGACACGATGACCACCTGGTGGTCGCGGATAGCGCTCGCGATCTCGTCGCGGCGCTCGCTCACCGGCAGGTCCGGGAAGGAGATGACGGGGATTGCCGCGGCGCGCTCGGCTAGCTGCTCCGGGGTGAAGGGCTTGAAGGGGCGCGCGTGCTCGCGTTGGGGGCGGCGGCCCTCATGGTTGCGGTTCTCTCGGCCCTGGCCCCGGCCTGCCTGGCCTTGGCGTCCCTGTCCCTGGCGTTCTCGGCCCTGGCCGTTCTGGCGTTCCTGGCCCCGGCCTCGGCCGCTCTGCCGTCGCCGCGCGCCGTCGCGCCCGTCGGAGGGGCGACCCGCGTTGCGAGAACGGGGGCCGCGCGCGTTGGGCTCGGACGGGGGAGTGGAGCGAGAGTCAGGCATGATAGCGCCAGTCTAGTCGCAGGCCAGAGTGGGCCGCCCGGCACGACCGCCCGGCACCCGGCGGCGTGGCCGCACTGGAGGGGGCTCAGACCTCAAAAGTCGCATGCAATTCCCTTGGGTCAGTTTTTGAGTACGGCTCAAATCCGCATGATTTCAACGGTCTGATTTCAAACATTGAAATAGGTGCGAGGGAATTGCATGCGACATTTTGAGGTAACTGTTGGGTGCGGGTGCGGGGGCGCGTGTGGGTGTGGGTGTTGCGAGTCTCGGGCCGTCAGGCGGAGGCCTCGCGCAGGTCCTCGTCGAATCGAGTCACGGGAGGCTCCAGACGCAGCTCCACGAGGTCATGCGCCAGCTGGTCGATCTCCTCGCCCTGATACAACGTCGACCTCCACGAGGCCGGGATGGCCTCGACCCCATAAAACGCGCCGCCCAGCTGGCCGTAGATCGCAGCGTTCGTGTCCGTGTCGCCGCCCATGTTCGCGATCGCCAGGGTTGCATCCTTGAAGGACGGGAAATCCAGGAGGCCATGCACCGCCAGGCGCAGGCCGTTCACGATGTAGCCGCTGGTCTCCGCCTCCCACGAGGCGCGCACCTGCGGATCCGAGCTGATCACCCGAGAGGCCATCTCGTCGAAAGCCGCGCCCGTCGACGCCCACGACACGTCCATGATCTGCTCCGGCGACCAACCCAGCAGCGCGCCCACCAGCAGGGCGGCGAACACCTCGGTGGCGGCCTCGGCCTCGACCGAGAAGTGTGTCTCGCGCGCGCTCAGACGCGCGGTGGCAACGACCTCGCGCGGGGAACGCGAGCGGAAACCCGCGATCACCATGGGCGCCAGGCGCATAATCGCGCCGTTACCGGCGCTGTTCGAGCGCTCGGCGGTCACCGGCACGCGGCGCTCGTGCTCGTAATCGAACAGCGCGGCACGCACCTGGCCACCGATATCGAAACACCTGTCCGTCGACGAACGGTAACCCTCCGAAAACCACCGCTGGTAGCGGTCCATCACGTCAAACGAGTCGTAGCGGCCCTGCGCCAGCAGAGAATCCGCGATGCACAGAGCCATCGACGTGTCATCCGTCCACTGACCCGGCTTCAGCAGGAACGGGCCGCCACCCACCATGTCCGTAATCGGCTCGAAAGTCCCCGCCCACTTGAACTCATTCGTGGTGCCCACCGCGTCGCCGACCGCCAGGCCCACCAGGGCGCCGCGCGCCCGAGAAAGAAAAGTCGTCATGTCCCCAGTGTGCCACAGGCCGCACCTGCCGGGATCCACGCCTGCGCCCCACACCTACCCGAGGCCAGGGGACGCGGGAGGCAGCCCCGGCCTCGTCCCCCGAGACCACCCCGGCCTCGTCCCCCGAGACCACCCCGGCCTCGTCCCGCCAGAGACGTCAGGAAACCGAGGTGCCGAACAGCAGGCCGAGCAGGTAGGTGACGCCCGCCGCGCCGTAACCCACGACGAGCTGGCGCAGCGCGCGAGGCGTCGGTGCCTGACCCGAGAGGATACCGACCACGCCGCCCGTAAACAGCAGGGCGACGCCGACGATCGCGGCTGCGACGGCGATCGCGGCCACGCCCGTCAGGCCCAGAATGTAGGGGATCAACGGGAAGAACGCGCCCGTCGCAAAGAAACAGAACGAGGACAGGGCCGCCTTCGTGGGCGTGCCCACCTGATCGCCCGCGCCGTCCGACTCGGGGGTGCCGCCCAGGGCTGCGCGCAGCGCGATCGCGCCGGACTCGCCGGTCGCCGGCTTGGCGAGGCGAGCAAAAACCTGCTTCGCGTGCCGCTCGGCCTCCTCCTCGCTCTCGCCGCGCGCGCGGAACACGAGGGCCAGCTCGTTCGCGTCCACATCCAGGTCCGTCACGGCCTGGTGCGCGTCCGGATCGGGGATCGAGGCGTCAAGGAGCTCACGCTGACTGCGCACACTCACCCACTCGCCGGCCGCCATCGACAGGGCGCCCGCGAGCAGGCCCGACACGCCCGTCAGCAGGACGACGTGCGGCTCCATGCCCGAGGCGGCAACACCCAGCACGAGGGCCAAGTTCGACACGAGGCCATCGTTCGCCCCGAAGACCGCGGCGCGGAACGTGCCCGCCAGCGTCTCGCGGGACTTCGCCGCCAGGGAGCGGATGACCTCGGCGTGGATCTGTTCGTCGGCCTGCATGTGCGCCGGCACATCATCATCCACGTCGCGCGCGGAACGCTGCTCCGCGCGCTGAGCCATCGCCAGAATGAAAATCGTGCCAAAAAGATGCGCGAGGACCGACGCCGCGCGCGTGCGCAGCGGCGGCTTCGGGGCTGGCAGGGCGTGGTCGCCCAGGCGCGCCAGCCAATACTCCTCGTGGCGGCGCTCCGCCTCCTCGAGCTGCAGGAGGACCGCGCGCTCCTCGCCCGTCCGGCGCTCCGAAAGATCGCGGTAGGTACGAGCCTCCATGCGCTCTTCCGCCAGGTGCTTGCGCCAGCGCTTAATCTGCGCGCGCGACGGCTCCTGGCCGCTGGTCCGCTGGTCTGCGCTCACGGCCTCGTGACTCATCGCGCTCAACGCTGCGTCGCGGAGGACGTGGCCTGCGCGTCGACCGTCGTCGGCTGTGTGGCGGGAGCGCCAAAGAGGCGTTCCTTCACGGCGTCGGCGACCTTATCGGTCACCTGCTCGCCGCCCGCACGCACGAGGTCGGACATCTTCTGCCCCGCCGCGTCCAAGGGACGAGCAACGACCGGGAAACGGCGCAGCTTCGAGGCGTTCGCACGGATCTGCTCGTAGCGCTCGCGGCCCGCGCGCGTGCCCAGGACGTATCCGATGCCGAGTCCAATGAGGATTCCGGTCTTGGTTCCCATGATTGTCCTTCTCTCGCTGCAAGTTGTGGGCGTCGCGTGAGCGCGGGCGGTCGCTGATCCTCGTGGGCGCGCTCCTCACCGGCGCATATGCGCCCTATCTTAATGGCGGTGCCACCCCCAGCGCATGATCCTCGACCTGAATGGGGATTTTTCTCGGCTCTTTCTCGCGCGGTGTGTCGTCTTGTCACATTCGTGCACAGTGTGGGCGCCCCTTCACGCCGAGGGTTTGAAAGCGCTATGTTTGATACGTGAGCCAGATAACGATTGAGACGCCCCGGGGAGTATCCCTCTCCGGTACATTCACGCGTCCCGTGGACTGTCGCGATGCCGCGGTGATCTTTTCTCACACCTTTTTTTCGGATCGTCACGTATCGGGCATGTTCGATTCACTCGGTCGTGCACTGCGTCGCGCCGGCTATGCGACGCTCGCGTTCGACTACTCCGGCCACGGCGCCTCGGGAGACGAGATCATCACCTTCGATCCGCTCATCGAAGACTTCCGCTCCGCCTCCGGATGGCTCGCCGACCAGGGGTTTGCGCGCCAAATCTGCATCGGGCACGAGTTCGGTGCCACCATCGCGCTGCGTTCCCGCCCGCCCGCCGTGTTGACGTACGTGCTGGTCTCCCCGGTCCTCGGCCCGCTGTCCTACGACTGGGACCTCGTGTTCTCCGACGTGCAGCTCTCCGACCTCGAGCGCCACGGGGTCACCACCGTCCCCGACGACTCCGCGTCAGTGCGTCAACAGTTCACCATCTCCAAGCGCACCCTCGCCGACATGTCCATGGTCTCCGGCGAAAACGCGCTGCGTGGCATCACCGCTCCGGTGCTCATCACCCACGACTCCTTCGACGAGGAGACTGGCCTGCTCGACCGCACGCGCGAAGTCTTCCACCTGCTGCCCGACGGCTCCCACGTCGAGATGACCGCCTTGCCTGACGGTGTTGCAGGCGAATACACGCCGGTCGACGGGGTGCCCGTCGCCGACGAGGCAGTGGACCGCGCCCTGGCCGCCTCCGGTGCCGCGCACCTGCCTGCGCTGACGGACGTGGCCGCCAAGTGGGCGCGTCGCTGGGTGCCTGTGAGCCGCTGATCGCCTGATTTCTGGCGTTGTTACTACCCCGCCTGATCTCCGGCCGCCGCGTGGCCTGCCCGCCCGCTCGCCGTCCGCGCCGCGAGCTTCGCTCGGCGCGTCGTCTCGAAGCCCGGCCAGGCCCCGCAGGCCCCGCGGCGGCCTCCAATCGGGCGGGGCATGGGGCGCGTGTGCTCTCTGGCCCCGCCGCCGCCCACGGGCACCGCAGCCAGGCCCACCAATCCCTCCGGCACCCTCCACGCCGGCGGCACTTGTGTCGCTTGGACTAGCCCGGCCAGGCCCCGCAGCCGCCCATCGCCCACCGGCACCGCGGTCAAGCCCGGCTGCCAGGCTCACTTCATCCCGGGCCGTCGCACGGTCATTGCTGAGACCGCAACCAATTTCGCATGCAATTCCCCTCGGAGTATTTCAAGAGTTGAAATGTGATCGTTGGAATTGCAACGTTTCTGGATGTTGTTGAAATTTCATGCAATCGAATTGCATGCGGAATTGGGGGAGGGTGCGTTGGTGGGGTGAGACGGGGTGCCGGTGCGTGACTTTCTTCTCCCTGCTCGGCTTGTTGGTGGTGGAAGCGGTATAAAACTCTCCCTGCGTGCGGAAAGTGGGCCGAAATCGGCGCTTTGGGGCATGCGGGGAGAGTTTTGTACCGGTTGAGCGCGTGAGGCCCGTATGCCGGGAGAGTTTTGTACCGGCACAGGCTCCGAATGCGGTACAAAGGTCGCCCTGCGTGGTCTGTTTGCAGCCCGAGCGTGAAAAAGTTCTCCCTGCTCTGGTAAAACGCGCCGAAAAGGGCTATTTCGGGCGTGCGGGGAGAGTTTTGTACCGGTTGAGCGCGTGAGGCCCGTATGCCGGGAGAGTTTTGTACCGGGTGGGCCCGCCGAGGCTGCGAGCGGGGAGAGTTTTGTACCGGGGCCTGCCTGGGGTGCCCAGCACCCCCGCAACCTGGCTGACAACCAGCCCCGCAACCTACCAGCCGCGCACCAGCTCTAGGAGAGAAGGGGAAGCTAGCCACTGCCTGGTGCCGAAGGAAGACACCGACACCGCGGCCACGGCCGATGCGAAGCGGATGAGGCCCTCCGGATCCGAGTCCCCGCCTCGCTCGATCGCCCACGTGAAAGCCCCGTGGAAGGCGTCGCCCGCCCCCAGCGTTGATGCCTCCGGGACGGCTTCAACGGGAACCTCTCCGGTCGCGCCGTCCCACCAGTACTGCACGGAGCGATCCCCGCGCGTGCGCACAGTGCGCGTGATGCCGAAGCCTCGCAGGAACTCGGCGACCTGCGCCCCATCCGGGCGCGCCATGAGCGGCGGCGCGAAATCCTCCGAAACGACCGCAATGTCGACGAAGCCCAGCAGGGGAGTGAGCCAGTCCTTCCACGATCCGCCGTCCAGGATGCGCGGGTGGGGTGGGCGCGCCTCGAGCGGCGCGAACGGGTCCTCCCCGTCGACGTCGGGCACGCCCAGCGTGAGGGCCGCCTGCGCGAGCGCTGGGTTGTGCCCGTCGATGAGGACCGCGCCGACGCGCTCGGGCAGGTGGGCCGCGACGCGCCCCGCATCCGCGTCGAGCCGCGCGTTCGTGGACGCCACCATGCGTCCGCTCGGGTGCTCAATGATCGAGGATACGGCGGGCTCTCGCCCCGCGGGGGACGAGGCGGGGGCTGCGTCGCGCTGCTCGGGTGTGGCCGGGTGATCGTCGGCCTCAGTAGATTCAGTCGACGGGGCAGCAAGTGCCGTCGCGTCCAGCACGCGCACGCCCGAAGCCGCGAGGTCGGCGGCGAGGAAGGCCGACACTGGGCCCTCGCCGAGGGCAGTCAACAGCATCGGCGCCTCCCCGGAGGAAACGAGAGGGCCCGAGGTGGCCCCGGCCTCGTCATCAGAATCAGAGAGAACGCGCGAGGCGGTGTTCAGCGCCGCGTACGTGACCGCTGCGTTCGTCGCGGGGCCACCGGCGGCCATCGTGAAGTCCGTCGACGTGACCTTGAGGAGAGGGTCCGGCACGTGGTCGAGGCGATGCAGGACGTCCAGGGTCGTGAGTCCGGCGAAGAGTGCAGTCATGGGGACATTGTCGCACCCGGTGGGCAGCGTCAGGAAGCGCGGTCGCGGCGCTCGCTGACAGGCGCGCGCACCCTGTAACATAGTGAACAACGACGCTCATCGACTCCTCCGGATCGCAATGCACCTGCTCGACGCCCTGAATAACTCCCTGCCCGAGGTCTTCCGAGCCATTGACCTCATGGGCGTGCTCCTCAATGGCATCCTCGGCGGCAAGGTCGCCCGAGAACGCAACTTCGACGCCGTTGGCTTCTGTATTCTCGCGATCATGACGGCGCTCGCGGGCGGCATGATTCGCGACCTGCTCCTGTCCACGCGCACCGGCGCGCCCGTGGCCATCACCGACCCCTACTACCTGTGGTTCGCGATCGTCGGTGCGCTCGTGGCGATGGCTTTCCGCATGGATTCGCGCGCGTGGTCGGTCCTCCTCGTCATTGCCGATGGCATGGTGTTGGGCTGTTGGAGCGCGACGGGCGCGATCAAGACCCTCGATGCGGGGTTTGCGATCATGCCGGCGATCCTGCTGGGCATCATGACGGCGATCGGTGGCGGCATGGTCCGGGATATCTCGGCGGGCCTGGTCCCGCGCGTCTTCGGCGGCAACAACCTCTACGCGACCCCGGCGTTCGCGTGTTCGCTGGTGACGGTCGTGTTCTGGTACATGGGCCAGCCGGTCCTCGGCATGGGGGCTTCGATCATCGTCGGCCTCGTCTTTACGGGGATGGCGCACTGGCGCCGCTGGAGGCTCCCGCAGACCCGCGAGTGGACCATCACTCTCACATACTCTCAGTTGAAGGCTCTGCGTCGGGGCAGGCGTTAGTATGGCGGTGTGACTTCCCAATCAACACCCCTTTCTTCTACTCCCGCCGAGTCGGCACCCGCCTCGGGGCGTAAGCGTTTCAAGACGTGGCACCTGTCCATGATGGCCCTGGGCCTCGCGATTGGTGCTGGCTTCTTCCTGGGCACGGGTTCCGCGATCCACCAGGCCGGACCCGCCGTCATCGTGTCCTATACGGTGGCCGCATTCATCGTCGTCTCGGTCATGCTGGCCCTCGCGGAGTTGGCCTCGTCCCTGCCGACGACGGGTTCTTTTTCTTCATACGCCGAGGCCGGGATCGGCCGCTGGGCAGGCTTCACGATCGGGTGGCTGTATTGGGTCATGCTCATCATGGTGTCGGGCCTGGAGGTGACGGGCGCGGCGACGTTCTTCGTCGGCTGGTTCCCGGCGGTCCCGCAGTGGGTGGTGGCCCTCGTTATTGTCGTCGTTATTGGCGGCATTAATCTGCTGGCCGCCGGTCAGTATGGCGAGATCGAGGCCTGGCTGTCGATGGTGAAGATCGTCGCGATCATTGCGTTCCTATGCGTGGGCGTGTACCTGGTCGCGCGCACGGTGATCGTCGGCCCCCTGCCCGGCCACGAGGGAGTGTGGCAGAACATCTCGGGACATAACGGGTTTATGCCCAATGGCCTGTCGGGCATCGCGGTCGCGCTCCTGGCCGTCATCACGTCTTTCGGCGGCCTGGAGATCGTGACGATCGCCGCAGCCGAAGCCGAGGATCCCCGCGCTGCCATGGCTAGCGCGATCCGTTCGGTTGTCACCCGTATCCTCGTGTTCTATGTCGGCTCGGTCATCCTGCTGATCGCGCTGCTGCCGTGGGACAGCGATTCGATGAAGACGAACGCTTTCGCAGCCGTCCTCGAGATGGCTGGGATCCCTGCGGTTGGCACGCTCATGAACGTCATTATCTTCATGGCGCTGATCTCGGCGTTCTCCGCGAATATCTACGCCTCCTCGCGCATGGCCTACTCGCTGTCGGCGCGCGATATGGGTCCGCGCTGGCTGCTGGGTGCTTCGGCGTCCAACGAGGCTCACGCGCGCTCGGTTGTCGCGGCCGCCCTCGAGGACGATGAGGCCGTCCTGGCCTCCGAGATGGAGGGCGACATCGAGGCGGGGCGGACGCCGAAGCGCGCGGTCGGCCTCGTCGTGGTTCTGGCGCTGCTGGCGGTCCTGGGCAACTGGTACCTGCCCGGCTCGATCCTGACGATGCTCATCAACGCGATCGGCATGGTCCTGCTGATCGTGTGGACGTTCATCATCATTTCGCTGATGCGCCTGCATCCGTCGCTGGAGCGCTCAGGCTCTCTCGTGATTCGTATGCCCGGGTGGCCGTGGCTGCCGTGGCTGGTGCTCGTTGGCTTGGGTGGGATCGGTGTCCTCATGCTCATGAGCGACGAGGGCCGGGCTCAGCTGGTCTCCATGGGCGCGCTGACGCTCATCATCGTGGCCGTTTACTTCGTGCGTCAGCTGGTGAGTTCGCGCGCCACCAAGTAGTTATCCACAGGCTCCTCTCGCCGGGACGCAGATGCCGGCGGGTGGGTGCATCATGAGGGCACCCCGGGTTGGTCGGGGTGCCCTCATTGTGTGGGCGTGAGAGAAGGGATCGGGCGCATGGCACGCAAGCGACGCAGGAGCCTCGGGGACACGGTTGTCCTGCTGGCGATCGTCGCTGCCCTCGTGTGGGCGTTCGCCCCCGGAGTGGGGTGGGACCTGCTGGGCCTGCGCTCGCGCCTGGGGTGGCCTCCGCTGCGCAGCGGGCAGGCGCTGTCCTCCCTGCCGGATAGCGAGGCGGCCCGTCAGCTCCGCGAGCTCACGGTTCGAGAGTCGGTCGACGATCCTTCCGCGCCGGCGTACGACCGCGAGGCCTTCGGGCAGCGGTGGGCGGATACTGACCATAACGGCTGCGACACTCGCAACGACATCCTTGCCCGCGACTTGGCGCGCCCCACCTTCAAGCCGGGCACGCGCGACTGTGTGGTCCTGTCCGGCAC
>JAHYYD010000043.1 GCA_019425105.1 Actinomycetota bacterium | reverse complement strand
GAAGTAGACGCGGCCGTTGCGCGCGGTAACGGTCTGCTGGTACTTGCCGATCAGGAAGGAGTGCTGGAAGGTCCAGGACGAGTCCAGCGCAGCGCCAGCGGCAGTGGAGACTCGGCCCGCGTTTTCAACAACCTGGTTGTGGGCGCGCGTGAAGTAGCCGGCCGCGTAGTAGTAGTCCTCGTTCTCGTCGACATCAATATCGATGACGGAGCCATTGAACTCGGGGTTCCATGTGCGGTCGGGCTTGCCGTTGATGTCGAGACGGGCACCGTTACGGGCGTAGGTCCACGACGCGCCGTTGCCCTGGAAGTGGGTGAAGATACCACCCAGGTAGATGCGATCGTTGATGATCTTGATGGACTTCACCGAGACACGGCCACCGTTGGTTCCGGTGCGCGCCTGGAGGGTCCACGACGGGTCGATCTGGCCGGTCGCAGGATCGATGAGGACCGTGCCGACATGGGTTTCGCCGTTGACCTTCGTGAAGTCACCGGCGACGAGCAGCTTGCCGCCCGGCAGCTCAGCAAGGTCCTTCACCTGGTTGTTGAAGGAGAACGTCTGACCGTTCCACTCCCCCGTCGTCGCGTCGAATCCGGCGAGGCCACTGGAGGCGATCTCCTGGCCGTTCTTACCCTTCTTGACGCCGGTGAAGTTGCCGCCGACGTACATAGTCGAGCCGATTTGCTCGAATGCCTGGACCTGAATGTTGCCTTCCTGGATGGAACCATTGAGGTTGCCGGTCACACCCCAGGACATGGGGGACGCAAACTCGGAGGCGGATGCCTTCTGCTGCTCAGCCGCGACGCCGCCGTCACCGATCGCTTTGAACCCGGAGTCGTTGGAACGCAGCTGCGGGCGGATGTAGGCCTCGGCGTAGGGGTTGATGATCGATCCGTTGCGGTGGAAGTATGACGTCGAGGAGGAGGTGTCGTACCAGGACGTGGCGAGGGGGCCGTAGCCCCAGCCCATCGTGTACTTGTTTTGCGCGGAGGCAGTCAGATTGACGTATCCCCAGCCGGCGTTCGTACCGAAGCCAGACCACACGATGCCGCCGTTCACCCACCATTCGCGGTTGAACTTCACGTCCACGGGGTGGGCGCTCTTAAAGGGCCAGATGAAGTCGCGCATCTTCGGGAAGCGCATGCGCACGGTCTGGTAGGCGCTGCCCTTGTGGTTCCAGGCGCGCTGGACCATGATGCCGTCGTCGAGGTCGGAGACCGCAGTGCCGCCGAGCAGGCCGTTGACGGTTTCGTGCGAGGCCTGGACGACGTCGAAGTCACCGGCCGTACGCGGGCGGGTCTTGAGTTTCTCCTGGTCGCCCTTCCCTTGGCTCCAGGTCTCCCAGCCTTCGCGGCCGCGACCGATCATGACCCAGCCACCGCCCTCGGTGGTCTGGTCACAGAAGAACTGACCGGGCGCGTCCATGGTGGGCGTTTGCAGCCAGTAGGTTCCGTCCTTCGAACTGGGGTCATTCTGCTTGATTTCCCAGCACGAGGCCGCTGCTGTGGCCTCGCTCAGACCGTCGTGAAGCGGGTCGGCGGCTGCGTTGGCAGCCGGAGAAAATGCAAGCACGCCCAGACCGGTCACTGATGCCAGTCCGAGCGCCAAGCAACGGCGCATAAAGCTCATGGGGTCCTCACAGGTATTGCGTAAATGGTTACTTCTATAGTGTCACGTTAATCGCCCCCGCTCAACCACTTGGTTAGCGCAAAACGGGAGTGGTTGACCACATACAAGGGAGCCCCCACCATCACGGCAGGGGCTCCACTTGTCAACCTGGTTCACGAGTTGTCAAGATGCACTATCAGCAACTCCGACTCCTCGCAAACACAGGCAAAGAAGCACGGTTTTCCGCTATTTTACAAGAGTTGCATTCAGATCGAAGGTCATCGAGGGCGTTCCCTTGTAGTTGAGATGCTCCTCGACGCCGATGCGATTGACGCCGCTCGTCAAGAGGCTCGCGGGGATGGTGACCTCAAGCAGATCGGAGGACGCCTTGGCCGTGCTCACGGCCGCGTTCGCGTAAGTCGTATGAGTAATGTTTCCATCGGTCATACGTTTCGTGTCGACGACCTTGCCGTTGACCCGCAGGACGGCACCATCATCCGCGCGCACCTTCACGGTCAGAGAGGTGTTTGCGCTGATCGTACCCAGGTCGATGTCGCGTGCGAAGTAGTACGTGACCGCGCGGTCCTTCTTCGCAATGTCGAGGGCGGTCGCCGCGCCGTCGTCTCCCCAGCCGATCGGGCCGGAGCCGCGGTTCCAGCTCGCGAGCGAGCCGGTGGTGGCCCAGTCGGAGGCCGGCTCGTTCGTGGAGGTCCAGTAGTTCCACTCGGCGCCGGTGTCGATGACCGTGCCGGACTTGACGGTGGCCGCGTTGATCGGCTTCGTCGCATCGTCGGACTCAGTGTTGTGGTCGGAGGGAACAGAGCTGTTGTTCTCCGGCGTGCCATCCACGCGGACGATGGACGCCTGCATGGACACGGTCGGCGTACGCAGGTAGTTGACGTGCGTTTCCACTGCGATGACGTTGTCGCCGGTCTCAAGCGCGGAGGCGGGGACGAAGACCTCGGAGAGCGAAGAGGAGGCCGCGGCGTAGTTGGGCGCAGCGTCGGCTCGGGTCGCGTAGCTGACAGTGCCGGATCCCATGCGGGTGCGGTCCACCTCGACACCGTTGACGTAGACGACGGCGCCATCATCGGCCAGGTACTTGACGGTCACACCCTTGAGGGCGTTCGCGTCGGCCACCTGGAAGTGCGAGCGGTAGTAGGTCGTCACAGGGCGCGAGCCCTTGGTGGCGATCTGGGTCGCGATCGCAGCATCGCCGTAGCCCAGGGGTGCTGCGCCGGTCGGCCACGCGGAGTCGTCGAACGAGGTCTGGGCCCAGTTCTCGGGTGCGGCGCTGGCTTCGGCGCGGTAGCTCCAGGTGGCACCCGCCTCGAGGAGGATGGGGTTGGCGGGATCGACCTGGCCGTAGGTCGGCGCGGTGTAGACCGGGGTGGTCGCGGAGCGGTTGCCCTCGGCGTCCACGGCGCGCACGAAGAAGCGGTTCTCACCGCCGCGCGGCACCTCAACACTGGTGGTGTCGGAAGTGGCGATCGGACGATCATCGCGCAGGACCTCGTAGGAGACGGCGTCCGAGACACCTTCCCAGGTGAGGGTCACGGTCGAGGCGGTGGCCGCAGAGGAACGCAGCAGGGTCGGCGCGTCGGGCGCGACGTTGTCGCGGTTGTCGTAGCGAGCGAAGCCGCCGTTCCACTGGGTGTGCGTGGCGTCGGTGTGGGAGAGGGTAAAGTCGCCACCCACCCACAGGTTGCCGTTGCTGTCAGTGGTCAGGGCCCAGGCACCGGTCTTGCGACGCGAGGACAGCTCGAAGGGAGTCCACTTGAGGCTCTGGCCGGTGGCAGCGTCCCAGGCTCCGACCCACTTGATCTCGTCGACGCGAGACCAGGACATGTTCATAGACCAGGTGTACATGTCCTGGTACGTCGCATCCGAGCAGTGGCAGGAACCGTAGATGACGCCCTTCGCGGAGACGGTGCTGGCCTGCAGGTCGCCGCCGTTGCTGAACATCATGGCACCGGAGAGGCGCTGGTTGCTGGCGGCGTCGTAGCCGAACAGGGAGTGTTCGGATCCGCCGATGTACACGCGGTCTCCCGCCGAGGAGATGGTCTGCTGATACTTGCCCGCGGAGGGAGCCGAGGGCTCGAAGGAGAAATTCGTGTCGAGGGCAGCACCGGCCTGCGTGGAGAACTTGGCTGCGTACCAGGCGCGCTGGTTGCCGTGCGCGGTGGTGAAGTGGCCGCCCGCGTAGAAGGCGCTGTTGGCTTCGGAGACGCCGACTGCCTGGACGGAGCCGCTGATCTCAGGGTTCCACGAGCGATCGGGGCGCGAGCTCAGGGAGACGCGTCCGGCGTTACGGGCGTAGACCTTGGAGCTGCCGCCACCCGAGAGGTGGGTGAAGGAGCCACCCAGGTAGACGTTGCCGTCGTAGTAGGTCAGGGCGCGCACGCTCACAGAACCGCCGCGCAGCGCGTTGACGATCTGCAGGTCCCAGGAGGGGTCGATCTGGCCGGTTGAGGGGTTGATGACGACGGTACCAACGTGGGTCTCGCCGTTGACGCGGGTGAAGTCGCCGCCGACGAGGAGTCGACCATCGGGCAGAGCCAGGAGGGCCTTGACCTGGGCATTAAAGTCGAAGGTCTGGCCGGTGAAGTCGCCGGTGTTCACGTCGAAGGCGGCGAGGCCACGCGAGGAGATCTCCGCGCCCTTGTCGCCCTGCTTGACGCCGGTGAAGTTGCCGCCCACGTACATGGTGGAACCGACCTGAGCGAGCGCCTGCACCTGGATGCTGCCTTCCTTCACGGAACCGTTGAGGTTACCGCTCACGCCCCACGAGGTCTTCGCGGCGAAGTTGGAGACCGCTCCAGAGACGGTGGAGCCACTCATACCCTCGTCGGGGATGCGAGTGAAGGAGGACGAGTCCGAGGAGATGCGCGGACGCACGTAGACCTCGGCGTAGGGGAAGACCGTCAGGCCGGACTTGCGGAAATAGGAGTTGGCGGAGGAAACGTCGCCGCCCCAGTTAGAGGCCTGTGCGCCGTAGCCCCACCCCATCAGCCAGCCCGTCGTGCGGGCGCTCGGGTAGGTCTGCAGGCCGTTCCACTCATTGTCGTAGCCGGTCTGGCTCCACATGACGCCGGGGCGCCAACCACCCTTATCGAGCTGAATGTTGATCGGGTGGGCCATCTTGAAGGGCCACACGAAGTCCGTCATCTTCGGGAACTGCAGGTCGACCGTCTGGTAGTAGCGGCCCGACGCGCTCCACGAACGCATGACGCGCACGCCGTCAGCCTGGTCCTTGACCGGCTCGTTGTTGAGCAGCTCGGTGATGGCCTTGTTGGACAGCTGAACGACATCGAAGTCACCCGGGGTACGCGAGCGGGAGGTCAGCTTCGCGGGATCACCCTTGCCGCCGCTCCAGGATTCCCATCCTTCGCGGCCGCGGCCGACCATGACCCAACCGCCACCATCTGTCGTTTGGTCACAAAAGAACTGTTCGGGGTGATCCATCGCGGGAGTCTGGAGCCAGTAGGCTCCGTCCGTTGCCTCGGGATTCCGCTGTTTAATATCCCAGCACGACGCTGCGGCGGTGGCGGCACTCAGACCATCATGAACGGCAGCCTGACCGGGTGCAGAATCCCCTTGACCTGCACCAACAGCCTGTGCCATCGGAGCGAGTGCGAGGGAAGCGCAGGCGACAATCGGCGCGGTTGCAAGGATTGCAAGGCGCGAAAGCACGGAAGCCATGACACGACCTTTCGGAGATAACGGGAACTTGTTGCATAAATAATTACACAACAATCCCTGTTAGATCAACCGGGTGGTCAAGACTCGCTTTCACAGGTGCATCACGCGCCCCATTGTCAGCCCCGACGACTCCTCGCTAAGGACCCAAGTCCCGAGAGGTGAAGACGATCCCTGAACGCCCAGCAAACACAAGCAAAAGCGAGGATTGAGAGGGCAGAACCCACGACGGTCGCAACGAAGGAATCGCGCCCGAGCCACCACGCTATACACCCGCCCGGAATCACTGCGGACACGCCCACGACAAGGATAGGCTTGACCACTTCCGACAATTTGGGTGTCACACCGATAAAACGCGAGACTTGAACGGTTGCCATGGCCGCGTCAAGCACCATGCACACGGCCCACACGATGGCCGCAGCCACCATTCCTCCACGAGGAATAAAGATGATGTTACCCACAACGTTGAGCGTGAGGACCACGACCTTGTTGATTGCCGCCCACCCCGAGCGGCCGCTCATGATGAGCAGTGAGTGAATATTTCCCGCCATGAAAGTGACGATGGAGCCGATGCACAGCACGACGAGGACGTTCGCACCGGGGGCGAAGCCGTCGCCGAGGATGCGCATGAGCGCGGGCGCGTAGATCGCCATGAGCGCGTAGATGGGGGCGGCGAACAGGACGAGCCAGATCGAGGCGGTGCTGTACAGGTCGCGCAGTTCCTTGGTCTTGCCCTGGTGGAGGAGCTTAGAGAACTGCGGGGAGACGACGACGCGCAGGGCCGTGTCGACGACCATACCTGCCTGGATGAAGCGGATCGCGCCGCCGTAGATACCCGAGGCCGCGTCCCCCGCGAGGAGGCCGACGAGGAGGACGTCCAGCCATTGCAGCGCCTGCTCGAGGCCGGCGGTGAGGGTTCGAGGCAGGGCAAAGGAGATGACCTGGCGGCGGCGGCGCGCACTCGGCCAGCGCCCCACGGAGTCCGCGGCCGAGGGCATGTGGCGCAGCAGGAGCCACCACGAGGCCACCAGGACAACGACGAAGGGCAGCGCCCACGCGACCGACACGAAGGCCAGGGACCCGGTGAACGCGGCAGCGAGCGCGACGAGGAGCGGGCGCAGGCCGGGCAGGAGCAGGTTTTGGACGAGGACGTACTCGCGCATGTTGCCGAGCGCCCGCAGGGCGGCGGAGGCAACCAGGGTGAGGGCGCCGATCGGCACGAACCAGAGCACCGCTCGGGTGGATGCGGCGACGTCAGCGTTCCAGATCAAGGGAGCCACGGCCTCGAGAATGAGGACGCACACGGTGGACACACCCACCGTCATGGAGGCCATGAAGGACAGGGTCGCGCGGATCTCCTCGGGCGCGTCCAGGGAGAGGCGAGGCATCAGGTAGATTGCGGTGGAGTCGAGGCCCACCTTAGCCAGAGCCATGACGATCGCGAAGACGCCTGTCGCCTGGGTGACGATGCCCGCACCCTGCGCACCGAGCATGCGCGAGAGGATGATCGTGAATGCGAAGCCGAGGACCGCCGAGGCGGCCGCTCCGACGAAGCCGACGATGCCCCCGCGCGCGAGGGAACGCCTGGCTTGATTTGCCTCACTCATGATTAACCTTCCCGCTACCGCGCGGTAGCCTTTCTCTATAACCTACCGATGGGATAGACATGGACTTCATCAACTCGCTCTCCCCTGCGCGCAAGAAGATTCTGCTGGCAGCCGCCATCGCGCTGATCATCGCGCTCGTCATCGTCGGCTTTGTGCGCCTGACGGATTCGTCCGACACCGACGCGGCGGCCTCCGCTGCCTCCGGCGCGCAAAGCCCCGACGACGGGGCACAGTCCGACATTCCGCAGTCCGTTCCCAAGACCATCGCCCCGCAGTCGGGCGGCCCGGCCAACGTGTCCGGCTCGCTGGCCACGGATTCTGAGGCCGCCGGACAGGCCAGCTTCGTCATGAACACCCTGTGGGACGCGTACGCGGATCCCGCGCAGGCGCGCGCCACCGACCTCTCCTCCGTGCTCACCGCTTCCGCGCTGGAGGAGTTCGACGCGCAGGCCCTCGAGTGGACCAGGGACGGCACCCACGCCACGGGAACGCCCACCCTTGAGGACGTCCACATCATCAGCGATGACGGGGCGGGAAACATTACGGTCTCGGCGTGCGTCGACTCTTCTAACGTTCGCGTCCTCAACGACGCGGGCACTGCGCTGACGGACGACACGACCATGACCCGCGCCCTCACCTATTTTGAGTTTGTGAACGACGGCGGCGCGTGGAAGCTGTCCGGTTTCTCGTTCCCCGACGACCCGACTTGTTGAGTCGCTCAAGCATCGCAGTGGCAAAAGCCCCGTCGTTCGCGGCGGGGCTTGTCCATTGCCCCATGCGCACGGCGCGCTCGGCGCGGACGGTTCCCGCGACGCCGCCGGTGCTCGCGACGCCCTCGCGTTCGGCCTGGGCGCGCTTGATCGGGTCGTTTTCCTCCTCCAGGTGGCGCGACAGGAGCGCGACCGCCACGACGGAGATCATGAGACCCGTGTTCATGCCGTAGTAGAACTGCTCGACCAGGGTCGCCAGGATGATGCCGCCCAGGATTGAGCCGTACACGTCCGTTGCGCGCCAGATGCGCGGGACCATGCGCCCGAAGAAGGCGAGGAACAGGGCCAGTCCGACCAGGCCGTAGGAGAAGATAACCGTCCAGAACTGTCCCTGCGTGCCCAGGGAGGGCAGCCAGGGCGAGGCCGACGGGCGCGGGGCACCGAAGCCCAGGAGCGGGGACTGCTGGAGTTCGTACAGGGTCTCCAGGTAGTTGGAGGCGCGGTCCTCCGTCGAGGAGGAGGCCGCGACGCGCTCGAGGAGCGACTGCGAGGCCGGGGTCGCCAGCCACGCGCCCACGCCCACGCCGATCGCCGCGATAATGCCCAGGACGGTCCGCCAGGCACCCGCGCGCAGGCGCTGGAATCCCACCCACACGACGATGACGATGAGGCCGATGTACATGCCGCGGTTGAGCGTCGCCGCGGCCGGGATGACCGACAGGGCGCACACGGCGGCCACGACGACACGCCACTTGTTGCGCTCGCGCCACAGCACGTAGGCGAAAATGAGCGCGAGCGGGAAAATCAGCGAATAGACGTTGCCATACGTGTTCGAATAGATGAAGGGGGCGGACGGGCGCGGGTCGGAGAGGATCCAGGACGACGGGTTCCACTGGGTGGTCGCGCGCTTCGTGAACTCCTTGACGAAGTCGTTGGAGTGCAGGGCGCGCGGCACCAGGTAGTACATGAGCGTCTTGAAGCGCAGCGTCGGAGCCGCCATGGCGATGAAGCCGCCAATGGTGGTCGAAGCCAGGAAGCCCCACATCGTGCCGACGATCGTGCGCACGCTCAGGGACTTGCGCGCGTTGAACGCGTAGACCGCGAAGACACCGGGCGACAGCTCCAGCAAGAAACGGTAGAACGCGCCGATCACGCGCCCACCCGTATCCAGCATCGTCATCGAGGCCAGCACCCACGCCAGGAAAAACACCCACAGGATGGTTCCAGGCGGGAAGCGCAGGCCGTGACGACCGATCATGAACACGAGCATGACGGTCGCGAACAGCGGCCACATCAGGTCACCGGAGCCGAGCACCCACCACAGGAAGTACGCCGAATAAGCCACGACGAAAGGCCACGCAGGTAGGTCCTGCGCGTCCTCTCTCAGCGGCCCGATGCGGGCGGGGGCGGGTTTGGCCCAGAGTCCTCGACGCGGGCTCACGCGGTACCGTTCCCTTCGCCGGTCGTCTCAGTCGCGGACGAGGCCTGGGCCTCCTCAGCGCTGCTCGACGGGGTTGCACTCTCCTGCGCACCCGCCTGCTGGTCTTGACGCGGGGCACCGAGCTTGTTGCGCTTGCGCGAGGACAGGTACAGGAAGGGGCCCTCGAGGAATCCCTTGATCTCGGAGGTGGTGAGCGAGCCGGGCACGTCCTCGTCGGTGCCGGCGACGCGGGCACCTCCGGGCTTGACGCGCTTGAGGATGCCGGGCACTCGGGTCGCCAGGGTAGCGAGCACGGAGGGCTTCGCGATGATCGCCTTCGTCAGGAGGGCAGCCATGCCGGAGCCGTTGCCTCGAATCTGCTTGTCCAGGCCGGCCTCGTCGACGCGGTGACGATGGTGCACGAGCGCGTCGGGCGTATGAACGATGACGTCACCCGTGGCCAGGATGCGCGCGAACATGTCGAGGTCCTCGCCGCCGCGCGTCGAGGTGCCAGCGCCCAGAGCCGGGTCAAAGGGGCCAACCTCCATGAGGACGTCGCGGCGCATCGCCATGCACACGCCAGCACCCACGCGGGCGGTCGTGATCGGGAACAGCGGGCCGCCGTCACCCTTCTCGCCCAGGGCTTCCAGGCCCTCGGGAATATCGCCGACGCACCACACGCGCGGGGACATGTCCTTGGGGAAGCCGCCGCGCGACTCGAACCACCGCTGGGGCGCGTAACGCTGCTCCAAGGGCAGGGCGATACCCGTCGTCGCGGCCACGTACGGCGAGGCCGTGAACGGGTCGATCATGGCGGTCAGCCAATGCGGGTCGACGATCGCGTCGTCGTCCGTGAAGACGATGACCTCGCCGCGAGCCGCGAGCACGCCGCGGTTGCGGGCGCGCGACAGGCCAGGACGCGACGCCGACACGATGGTCAGGCGCGTGTCCTCGATGCCCGCGAGCTTCTCGCGGGTCAGGCCCGTCTCCGGCGCATTATCGACAACAACCAGCGTGAAACGCTGATGATCCTGCGCGAGGATGGCGCGCACCGCGTCCTCGAGCATGTCGCAGGAGCCGACCGTGCACATGACGACAGTCGCGTCCACGTCAGCGCCCGCGCCCTCTTCCCAGCCGCGAGCGGGAGCCGCTTCGACCTCGAGGACACGCGGATCAGTCTCCGGATGGTCCGTGCCGTCAATCTCCACGAACGCCGAGTTACGGCCGTTATCGCGCACGAGCACGAGTGCTCGCGGATCCGACGGGTCGCCCGAAATCAGCTGGGAGACGCGCGCGGTGCGGTCAACGTGCCAGATGGAGGCCGCCTTTGCGTCGGCCACGGTGGTCTCCTCGGCGCTCACTTTGTGCCCTTCTTCGAGGAAGTCGCACCCTTGCTGCCCGACTTCTTGGACTCGGCGGTGTCTTCCGTTTCCTTTGTCGGAGTGGACTCGACGGATGCCTTCTCGGCGTCAGCAGTATCCTGAGCCGGAACCCGGCTGACGGTCTCAGTCACAGCCTGGTCCACGGGGACGATGACCTCGGCCGGGCGAGCGGGAGCCGCGGGAGCGGAGCCGGTGGACGCGACCACCTGGTCACCCAGGTAGATCATGCCGTTCACCTCGCGGTTGATGATGGCGAGCTCGTCGAGGAGGGCGTGCAGATCCTTGAGGTCGTGGCCCTTGCGCACGGCGACGAGCACGTGGCGGGAGGGGCGGACCTCGTCCAGCAGAGAGGCCAGCGGCTGCTTAATGTCGATGAGGCGCGGCGCGGGCACGCGGGTCTCGGCCAGCGAGGCGGACAGGACGCGGTGCAGGTCACGCGCCTGCGGGTCGGAGGCGTCGACGATCAGGTCGACCCAGTGGTCACGGTCGATCGCCATCGCGAGCATGCGGGTGGGGGCGAGCCACGGCTCGGGCGTGCCCTCCTCGGCGCTCCACACGGGCAGAGCCGTCAGGTCGGCCAGCTGCGTGGGCGAGGCCAGCGAGCGGGCGCGCGTCTCGCGCAGGAGCACCAGCACGAGGCCGGCGAAGACGCCGACGACGGTGAAAATCAGGATGAGGCGAGCCTTGGAGGGCTCCACCGTGTCGCTCGAGGCGTCAGCGCTCGTAATCACGAGGCCGGCGCTGGCGTGGTACGGCTCCAGCTGGGCGACCTGCTCCTTGATCTTGTTGATCTCCTTCGTCACCTCGTCGGCGCGCGGGTCCTCCGTCACCTTGCCGTCCTCGTCGACGGTGGGCTGCAGGGTCCCCAGCTCGGCCTCCAGGGCGGCGATGTCCTCGTTCGCGGCGGCGGCCATCTCGTCGGCGCGCTGCTCGACGAGGGATGTGCGCTGCTGCAGGTAGAACTCGGCGATCGCGTCCGCGGCCGCGACGGCCTCGGCGCGGGTCGGTGCCGAATACTCGATCTTCACGATCGTGCCATTCGTGTCGCCCGACACGTCCATGTTGGAGCGCAGCTCGGAAGCGGTCACGCCGCCGCCGAGCTTCTCAGCCGCCGCATCCAGGACCGTCGCAGACTTCGCGATGCCCTGCTCGGTGACCATGTCCGTCGTGTTCGACAGGGAGGCGCGCACGACGGGGGCCGGCGTCGGGGACGGAGACGTCACGGTCATCGACACCGTCGCCGTGTGCGTTGAGGGAATGCCGAAGGCAGCGGCGACGCCGAGAACCAAACCAGCCGCGGTCCCCGCAGCAATCGACCTCCAGCGGCGCGCCAGGGCGTGACGGAGGATCTGCTGGCCGCCCGTGGGCGGAGGGGTAAGGATCATGACTGTTCTCCTTGGAGGTGAGAGCGCACCCACGCGGCGCGCGCATTCAGCCTGCGCTCCAGAGCGCGGCGGGACTGTGCGGGTCGAGACGCGACCCCCTGAGTGTAGACCTGCACGAATCGGTCGAGCTCACGCTCGGCCTGTTCGCGAGGAAGCGAAACGAGCGAGACCAGGCGCGGCAGCTCCTGGCCCGTCAGAGACCGCGACAGGTCGGCGAAGGCCTGGGCTTGCTCGGGGTTCTTCCACGAATCCGAGCGCCACGAGGCGTTTCCCGTGACCTGGCCCGGGTGGATGCGGTAGAGCAGACCCCAGGGCGCAATGCGGCGGATGCGACCGCCCACAGACGCCACGCGCATCCACAGGTCGTAGTCCTCGGCGGGAACGCTGCGGTAGCCGCCGACGCGGTCCATGATCTCGCGGGTGGCCAGCATGGTCGGGTGGCACACGGGGTTGGTGAGCAGCAGGTGCCAGCCCATGTCCTCGGGCGTGATCTCGTAGGGCA
>JAHYYD010000042.1 GCA_019425105.1 Actinomycetota bacterium | reverse complement strand
CAGGGGTCAGTTTACACGCGCGTGCGACCAAATCCGCGACTTCTTGCGGGGTGCGCTCACTCGTATCGACTGTTGCATCGGCCACGGACGCGTACGCCTCCCGTGCTCGCTTCATCAGTTGGGTGAGAACAGCGCGGGGTGCGCCCAGGCCCACTGAGCGGGGCGCGCCGAGGCCTTCTCGGCGTGATACCGCGGAAAGATCGGCGCTCAGCTCGATGACAACCGCGCCGTTTGTGCGCGCTCGCGCGATTGACGAGGCAGTGACGGGGTCGAGCGGTTGCGAGGCGCCGAGCGTGACAATGCCCTCGTCAAGGCCAAGATGGCGATCGGCCTCCTCACGTGCGGTGTCAGCAAGGCGTGGATCACGGCCGATGACGAGGCTGCGCATCGAAGCGCCCAGCCGCGCCTCAACGGCCTCGTCGACCTCGTAGAAGGGCAGGTCGTGGCGGCGGGAGAGCTCGCGGCCAACGGTGGACTTACCCGATCCCGTGACCCCAATGAGCACGATGAGGCTCATGCGCTAATCCCGATCTGCATAGCGGGTGCTACCAGCTCCGAGGGCTCCACGGAGACGGTACTGGGCTTCGCGATACCGTCGAGGAGGACAAAACGCAGAATCCCACGGCGCACCTTCTTATCCGACAGCATGATGCGTGTCAGCTCTTCCAACGTGCTTCCCGAATAACGCGTGGGCAGCCCGACACGGGAGAAGAGCTCATCATGACGGGCAACCTCCTTGGCGCTCAGCTGCCCACGGGCGTGAGCGAGTCGCGCAGCGAAGCAACATCCGACCGCCACCGCGTCCCCGTGTCTCCAGGTGTAGTCGTTCGCGCGCTCGATCGCATGAGCGAGCGTGTGCCCGTAGTTGAGGATCTCGCGCAGGCCACCCTCCGTCAGGTCCGCTGACACGACGCGTGCCTTGACTGCGATTGCTCGGGTCGTGATGTCGGCAAGGTAGGGGCTGTCAGCACGGAGCAGCTCCTGCGGATCGGTCGACTCGACGATGCGCAGGATCTCCGGGTCGGCGATGAATCCACACTTAATGACCTCGGCGGCACCTGCCGCCAGATCCGGGCCGGGAAGGCTGTCGAGGAGGTCCATATCGGCGATAACGGAGGTGGCCGGGTAGAACGAACCGACGAGGTTCTTGCCGATCGATGTGTTGATGCCGGTTTTTCCGCCGACCGCGGCATCCACCATGGCAAGAAGCGTGGTCGGTACGTTGATGAGGGTGATACCTCGCAGCCACGTAGCAGCGACGAAACCGGCCATGTCAGTGGTCGCTCCCCCGCCCATGGCGATGATCGCATCCTTGCGCCCGAGTTGGAGGCGTCCGCACTCGTCCCACAGGGATGCGACGACCTCGATCGACTTCCCGGCCTCGGCATCGGGATGATCGGCCGTCGAAGCGTCAATTCCGCGGTCACGCAGGTACTGCGCTAACGAGGCCGCACGCTGTGCGAGCGGCCGCGCATGAATGATAAGCACCTTGGACGCGGCCTCATCGAGGGCCTCACGGATCGGCTCGAAGCCAAGCCCGTGTCCGATGGTGATAGTGGAGGGGTGTTCTCCTGTGACCTCGATGGTTGTGCTCATGAGTGCTCCAATTGCTGTGCAATGGCGGTGACGACGTCGTCGACCGGACCGGGGCCAGATTCAACGACGATGGTGGCGACAGACCGGTAGTGAGGCTCGCGCTCGGTGCGCAGCCGCGCGAGCGTCCCGGAGGGATCCTCGGCCAGCAGCGGCCGATGCGTCTTCGAGGCAGTACGACGAACGAGTTCTTCGTGGGGAGCATCAATGTAGACGACGGTGTGGCCGGCAAGCAGGTCACGAACGGCCGGAGTTGCCGCCGCACCGCCGCCAAGGGAGACAACAGCCTCGTTCGTCAGGGCCTGCGCAACGGCCTCGGTTTCCATTGCGCGGAACGCTGCCTCGCCGTCGGAGGCAAAAATCTCTGCGATGCTCCTGCGCTCACGTTCGACGACGAGGGCATCTGTATCGATGTGGCTCACGCCGAGGCGCTCGGCCAACAGACGCCCAACCTTTGACTTGCCAGCGCCGGGCAGTCCGACGAGGACGACGGGACCTCGGGCACTCATGCGCGCTCCCCCACGACGCTCAGGTAAGCCTCCAGATTGCGTCGCATCTCTTTCACAGAGCGCCCACCAGCATGTTCGAAGAGCGCGTCAGCGAGAATGAGCGCGACCTCAGCCTCAGCGATCACGGCACCGGGAACGACTTGGCACGTATCGGAACGCTGGTGCAAGCCAACGGCCTCTTCGCCGGTTGCCAGATCCACGCTGCGCAGGGCACGAGGCACGGTTGAAATGGGCTTGAACGCGGCTCGCGCGATGATCGGCGAACCGTTGGAGGTCCCGCCCTCGATCCCACCCGCGTGGTTAGACGTACGAGTCAGGTGGCCGTCGGGTCCGTGCACGATCTCGTCATGGGCCTGCGATCCGAGCAGCGCCGCCTGTGCGAAACCATCGCCGATCTCGACGCCCTTGACGGACTGGATCGACATGAGGGCCGCCGCCAGGCGCGCGTCGAGGCGTTCACGAGCACTCACGTGAGTACCCAGGCCAACGGGAATACCGTAGGCGATAACCTCGGCAACGCCACCGATCGTGTCACCCGCGTGTTTGGCAGCATCGACGGCTGCCTCGAAACGGGCGTTGTCGGCCGGGTCGAGCGCGCGCATCGATGCTTCGCAGAGGGCCGCCTCATCGGCGGGCGTAGGAAGAACGCTAGCCGTGGCGCGTTGGCCACCAACGGAGACCACATGGGAGACGAGGCCCACGCCCGCAACCTGATCTAGGAGCGCCTCGGCAAGAACACCGAGGGCGACACGTGCTGCTGTCTCACGCGCACTCGCACGCTCGAGGACCGGACGGGCCTCGGGCAAATCGTAGGAGAGCATGCCCGGAAGATCCGCATGACCGGGACGAGGCCTCGTCAACGGTCGGTTTCGAGCAATCTCGCGCTCGTCGCCCGTTCCTGCGTCAATCAGCAGGGCGGAAGGATCCACGGGATCCGCGCTCATCACCGTCTCCCACTTCGGCCATTCGGAATTACCGATACGAAGAGCGACAGGAGCGCCGGTGGTGACACCGTGGCGGACACCAGCCAGGATGGACACCTCGTCCGCCTCGAACTTTTGGCGGGCACCACGACCGTATCCGAGGCGACGGCGTGCCAATGCGCGTCGTAGATCATCCGTCGTCACATGCAACCCTGAAGGAAGCCCCTCAATCGTGGCGATCAGTGCGGGTCCGTGCGATTCTCCGGCGGTCATCCATCTCAGCATGTCTCCCAGTGTCCCACACGCTGCGACGCTCATGCCCGGTGGCTCTCACGGGATGAGCGATCAGGACTGAGGCGCGTTATCCCCTGCCGTGGCCGAACCCGGCTCAGTGCCGAGAATATCGATAACAACGCACAGGGTGTCATCGCCCGCGGCGAGGTCCGGCGGGATCGTGATCGCTAGGCGCGAGCCGACTTTTTGATCAACGAGCGCATTCGCAAGGCCCTTCATCGCGGTGTTGAGATTCACCACGGCTGGCACACCCGTTTCCCAGGTGTTGACGCGGACGACGCCGTCGGTCCAACCGAGAACGGTGAACTGAGCGACAACGCGGTCACCCTCGTGAACCTGAACGCCATCGCCCTTCATGAGGGTCTGTGTCGTCACGCCGCCGGGGAGCGTCGCAATGTGACTGATGAGCGGCCCCTCCGGGCTCATCTCGACACTCATTGGGCCGACGGTAGCATCGACTGACGTGCCGGTGGCGATGGAGGGAAGAATGTCGACGACGTCGATTTCCATGGTGTTGGGAGAGCCATCCCCCATGGCGACGGTGCGGAAGGCAAGGATACGCGACCCCTCACGCTTGCCGGTCACCAGCATGGCGAGGTCTGAGCTAATCTGATCCGATCCAACGATCCCGAGGCTCATCTGTGGACGACCGGACTCGGAGAGCATACGTCCGTTTGTCCCATCAAAGGCTGTGATCGAGACGAGGACGGGAGAGCCTTCCGTGATCTCGCGACCGCTGCCTTCTTCGATGACGCGAGCCTTGAAGCCATCGACTTCTAGCGGTGCCTTGATGTCAATTGTCGGTGTGGCCCCCACGCGTCCCGAGACCGCCACACGATCGAACAAGGGAAGCGTCGTCGACTGGGCGCTCGCTTCTGCGCCCGGTACCGTCTCCGTACGTGAAGAGGGAGCAAATACCCACCACGTGAGGCCGCCACCCACGAGGATCAATGTGAGGGCCAGGCCGATACGTAGAAACAACCCACCGCGCGAGGCCCCTTGCGTGCGAGAAGCACGCGCGGCGGCGCGCTGCGATGAGCCTCTCACGCGGCGCGTGGAAGGCGAATCGGGCGATGACGACTCGGTGCTCATGCGGGAATCGTAGGAGACGACGCGTCAATCTGCCCGATGAGGGCATCGACGCGTGGGTCCGTCGTAGCCAGCGGGTCCTGCAGTGACAGCGGAATCGTCTGGGATTCGTCGAGGCGCACGTGCACCCAGTCGACGCTCAGATCGGCTCGCGCGTCCTCGGCGGCGGCGATAATGCGTCCGCGCAGGGTTGCTCGTGTCGTCGCCGGTGCAACTGTCTGTGCACGGCGAACACCCTCGGCGGTTGTCAGGCGTCGCATGAGCCCCGCACTCTCCATCCGGTCGCGTAGGCCATCCGCCGTGATCTCAGAGTAGGAGAGCTCGAGTCGAGCGACGCGCGGATCTGCGAGCGTGGCGCCGCTGCGTGCGCAGTAAGAGGTGAGCAGCTTGTGCTTGATCGCAATGTCGAGCTCGGTGTCGATGTCACTCCAGTCCCCGCTAGCAATCGCGTCGAGGCCCCTGCCCCACAGATCGACGACGTAGGCGCGCAACGGGTCAAGTTCGGAGACAGGGATGCGTGACAAGACACGGTCTCGGATCTCGCGCTGCATGGTGACGGCGGTTGTCATCCTGCCGTTGGCTAGCTCAATGGCTGCCGATCCGCTCAGATCAGCGTTCACCTCGCGAATGGCGCGCATCGGATCAGCGAGCGCCAGATCTTCGATGTGAAGGCCGTCCTCAATTGCGTGGATAAGCAGTTCGGTCATGCCGACCTTGAGGGCGGTAGTGGGCTCCGCGACGTTCGTGTCGCCGACGATCACGTGCATCCGGCGGTATGCACCGGAATCAGCTAATGCCTCGTCACGGGTGTTGATGATCGGGCGCGAGCGCGTCGTCGCGGATGAGACGGCATCCCACATCTGATCGGCTCGCTGCGAGAACTGAAGCCGTGGGGCCGCCGCGGCGGTATTGATCCACCCGTTTCCAACCAGGATCTGACGCGTCACGAAGAAGGCGACGAGCGCATCGGCGACCTGGCGGAAGTCGCGGCGACGGTGCAGGAGGTAGTTCTCGTGACAGCCGTAAGAGTTGCCCTGCGAGTCGAGGTTGTTACGGAAGAGATGCAGACGCAGATCCGTACCAAGCTCGGATAGTGCATTGTCAGCCTGCGTTGCAAGGTCGGCGAGCATGGTAGAACCGGCGCGATCCTGCTCGAGGAGATCCTCAAGCCGATCACATTCAGCGGTCGCGTACTCCGGGTGCGCGCCAACATCGAGGTACAGGCGCCCGCCGTTGCGCAGGAAGAGATTCGACGAACGGCCCTGGTGCAGGAGTGGCTCGAACAGCTGGCGTGCGGCGTGCTCGGCATCCATCGGCTTGGCGCCGCTGGGTGATGCTGCGGTGAGCCCGTACTCGGTTTCGATGCCGAAAACTCGACGCCTCACCTCACTGGCCGCCCTTCTGGACGAAGCCCTGAACGAATGCTTCCGCGTTGGTTTCCAGAACGGAGTCGATTTCGTCAAGGAGGGAATCGATCGACGAGGTGCGCGCCTGAACCTGGCCGCCGACCTCGGTGACGTCGTCCTCGGGGGTGGGGCCGCCTGCGAAAATCTGATTCGACATTGTTCGTTCTTCCTTCTTTCGTGGATAAGTGGATTATCGGGTGGATGTGTCGCGCGCGTCCGCGATCGGGAAACGGACAAAGTCCCCTTCACCGGGATCGAAGACAAGCGAGGTCCACGATGCTTTCACGAGATCGCGGCGGTGAGCGACCGCCCACCCTCGTACGTGCGCACGCGTGTTGGTCGGCGCAACGTCGGCTGCACGTTCGACGTCCTCGTCGGTGACGAGGCGCGTCACCATGCCGGCCTTCGCCAGACGATAGACGAGGCCGTGGCTGAGACGCAGGTCCGACCATTGCAGGTCGATCGCGCTCAGGCGCGGATCGTTCCAATCGAGGCCCGCACGTTCCTTCTGACGCTTGATGAGCTGGTATTTGCCCACCCACTCGACCTCGGTGGCCACGGAGAAGAGATCGGCCCTCATGCGATCCAGAACCGACTGCCACAGGGTGAGGATTTCCTGGTCGGCGGCCGTGGGTGTCGTTCCTGTTTCCGCGAAGGTGTCGAGCACCAGGTCCAGATACACCTGCTGAAGTTCGGCCGCAGTATAGGCACCGCCCGCCGTTGAAACCTTGTAGTCGAGGTCTGGATGGTGGGACACGTTCCATGTCTCTTGCACGGGATCATCCATAACGAGGGAATCCCAGCGCAGGTCAGTGCCCTGCTCGATCGCCCACAGGACGAGGGAAGTCGTACCAAAACGGAGGAATGCCGACACGTCGAACATGTTGCCGTCGCCGCCGATGACATGGAGGCGGCGGAACTGCGCGGGGTTTGCGTGGGGTTCGTCGCGCGTATTGATAATTGGGCGATTGAAGGTCGTCTCGAGCCCGACCTCGTTCTCGACGAAATCGGCGCGCTGAGACATCTGGAAGCCGGGCACCTCGCTCTTCTGCCCACGTCCCACGCGGCCCGCTCCGCAGATCACCGGGCGGGTCACCATGAAGGGCGTCAGCCCACGGACGATCGCGTCGAGATCGGTGATGCGAGGCATCTGGTAGTTCTCGTGCGTTCCGTAGGCGGCTCCCTTGCCGTCGGTGTTGTTCTTGACGAGGACGATGGGCTCTTCGCCCTGTTCTTCCAGGCGCGCCATGACTCGCTGAGCAACGACCTCACCGGCGCGATCCCACAGCAGAGCATCGCGTGCACCGATCGTCTCCGGGGCGGAGTATTCGGGGTGGGCGTGGTCGACGTAGAGCCGTGCGCCGTTCGTCAAGACAGCTGTCGTGGCGGCGGGAAGTGCCAGCTCCTCCGCCGTGGGGCGAGCAACGCGCTCGGATCCGCCCGATGGTGCGAGGTGGTAGGGATCGTCGGTGAGAAGTGAGGGATCAACGGCCGCCCGTGACATACGCATGCCGCGCAGATCGTTCAGCGGATCCTCACCGGTATAGTCCCACCGCACGACACCAGCCCCCTGCGCGGGTGTGCCCCTACGGCTGATTTCACCGTAGGTGGTCACCACTGTCGTGGATAGGGCGATCGGATTCGCCCATGCGTCGCCGGGACGGTAGACACCGTACTCGGTCTCGGTACCGATAATGCGTTCGCTGCTCATTTCACTGTTCCAATCGGCTTCACATTCACGATTTCGGGGGCGAGGCCACTGGTACGGGCCCAATCTTCCGGCGACGATGTCGCTGCGAGTTCCAAGGACTCATTCATCTCTTCATGGACGCCACGCAGAAGATGCTCCATGCTCAGACCACACGAAGCTCCCGTCAGCGCGTCCTTGATCGCATACTTCTTGGCGCGCTCAACGATCCCGGCAATGAGCGCACCGGACACGAGGTCGGACAGGTAGATGCGCTTGTGGTCGCCATTCACGAGTGTTGCGAGGAAGAGTGCGGTCGTCTCATTGCGTGCGTAGAGCGCATCGACAGCGCGCTGGCTCATCCCCGCCACGGCCTCGTTGATGCCACCGAAACGCTCGATTTCCGAGGCGTGGATGGGCACCTGCGGGGTCAGGTACTTGGAGAAGATGTCGAGTGCCCCCGCGCGGTCGGGACGATCCACACGGATACGCACGTCGAGGCGCCCAGGTCGCAACACCGCGGGATCGATCATGTCCGCGCGGTTGGATGCTCCGATGATCACGACGTTATCAAGCGATTCAACGCCGTCCATCTCTGCGAGTAGCTGCGGGACAATCATCGTTTCGACGTCCGAGGATACGCCCGTCCCACGCGTGCGGAACAGCGCCTCCATCTCATCGAAGAAGATAACGACGGGGGTATCGCCGGCCGCAAGGGTGCGCGCGCGAGCGAAGATCGCGCGAATCTGGCGCTCCGTCTCACCGACGAACTTGTTGAGCAGTTCGGGACCCTTGATGGACAGGAAGAACGTCGAGGCTCCCCCTCGCTTGGAGAGCGAGTTAGCAACCGCCTTCGCGATCAGGGTCTTGCCCGATCCCGGAGGACCGTACAGGAGAATACCCTTGGGCGGGCGAAGCCCAAACTGGCGATAGAGCTCGGGGTGGTTGAAAGGCATCTCAATCGAGTCGCGTACCTGCGCGATCTGATCGTCGAGACCGCCGATGTCCTCATACGTGACATCGGGGACCTCGGGGGTCAGCAGCTGCTCGACGTCCTCGCGCACGATGCGTTCAAACGCGATCCCGGCACGTGCATCCACGACGAGGGAGTCGCCGGGTCGAAGATTGCCGTGACGCAGCGGACCGGCAAGCTCGAGGAGAGTCTCAGCACCGCCTTCAGTGGCCACAAGAACACGATCTGTGCCGACCAGTTCGAGGACGGAGACCACCTGTCCACTGCGCGGAAAATCATCGGCAGCGACAGCTATCGACGTGTCGTCGAGGCGCACCCACTGCCCGTACGACAGGTCCGTCACGTCGAGCTTTGGCGACGCGGCAACGCGCATTCGCTTGCCAGCGCTCACGACCTCGATCTGACGCGACGAAGGGAAAGCACGCACAAAAGTAGCCAGCGTCTGCGGGGGACGCGACACGTCGGCCAGCTCCCCCTGCAGGCGGATCAGCTCGGTGCGCGCCGTTGTCAGCGCACTCGTCAGGCGGCCGTTCTTCTCCTCCAGGGAGATCAGACGCCGCTGCAGGGACTCGCGATCAGTAGCCTCACTCATCGGTCGCGCCCTCGCGTCCTTCTGATGCCCATGTGTCCGCCTGAGCGACGACGTCGCGACGCACCTTGCGCACCTTCTTCTCGGAGTTGACGCGCTGACCAACCTTTTCGAGGCTCCAGTCCTGCTCGTCGTCCCACGCGCCTCCCTGGCCCTCGGCGGCCTTCGCCGGCCGCGTCGAACGCTCCTGTGGCGTGACGCCGGGCGCAAGAAGGCGGGTAATAACAAGGAAACCGGTGTGGGCGACCATGCGGTGCTCGGGGCGCACAGCGAGACCATCGAGGTGCCACTCGCGGCGCATATCCTCCCACGCGATCGGATCGGTGAAACGCGCAGACGCACGCAGATCCTCGACGAGGCGAGACATCTGCGTCACGGTTGCGACGTAGCACACGAGGACGCCGCCCGGAATCAGGGCATGCGTGATGGCTTCGATGTTCTCCCAGGGAGCCAGCATGTCGAGGACGATGCGGTCAACGCTGCCAGCCTCAGCCGACCACAGGATCTCGTCAACGTCTCCAACGTGCAAGTCCCACGCAGGATGGCGACGGCCGAACCACAGGTCGACGTTGGCTGCCGCGATGTCGGCGAAGTCCTGGCGACGTTCCACCGAAATGAGATGCCCCTGCGGGCCGACTGCATCGAGAAGTGCCATCGAGAGGGCACCGGAGCCCGCACCAGCCTCGACGACGGTTGCACCTGGGAAAATGTCACCCATGTGGGTGATCACGCCGGCATCCTTCGGGTAGACGACGGCTGCGCCGCGGGGCATTGACATCACATAGTCGACCTGAAGGGGGCGCAGAATCTGGAACTGGCGGCCTTCTTCAGTGACAATCACCTGACCGTCAGGACGGCCAATAACGTCGTTATGGTTAAAGCCACCGCGGTTGGACTGGAAACGACCACCGCTGACGAGGATGACTTGGTGGAAGCGCCCCTTGGGGTCACGAACCTGAACGCGGTCACCCTCGGCAAGCGGGCCTCGGCGGGTGGGCTGACCGAAATCAGTGGCCGATATCGAAGTATTACGTTGAATAGACATTACGTAAAGGATACCGCTAACCACCACCTGCGCCCATGGCAGGACACAGATGACGGTGCCAGGGGTTAGCGTGGTATTCATGACAGACCTGATCGCTCCCTCTCCTGAACCTCGCACGTGGGATCCTGCGCTTTCCGCGTCGCGCGCAAAAGAATACGAGCGCTGCCCGCTGCAGTACCGGCTCCATGTCCTAGACGGGTATCGGGAGCCGGAGACTCGCGCGAAAGCCCTGGGTACGGTCGTCCACGCGGTGCTCGAGGAGCTCTTCGCCCTCGATCCATCCGATCGGACACCGCAGAAAGCCCGCGCGCAGGTGGAGCCTCAATACCAGGCATTCGCAGCCAAGAACCCCGAGGTTGCCGCGCTCTTCACAGACGATGCCGACCGGCAGGCGTGGCTCGATGATGCCCGCGCGCTCATTGACAGCTATTTCGCGATCGAGCAGCCCCAGTGGATCGCCCCAGCAGCGCGCGAGCAGAGGGTCACCACGACGACCGAGCGCGGCGTGCGTCTGCTCGGCTTTATCGACCGCGTTGATCAAGCTCCGGACGGACGGCTGCGCGTCGTCGACTACAAGACAGGAAAGGCCCCCGGACCGCGTTACGTAGGAGAGGCGCTCTATCAGATGCGTTTCTATGCTCTTCTGCTCGCACGTACGCAGGTTCTCCCCTCGCGTATGCAGCTCGTGTACCTGCGTGCGGGGCAGGTGATCACACTGGATCCCACGGCAGACGAGATCCACGATTTCGAGCGCCAGATCGACCGCCTCTGGGACCGTACCGAACACGACATTGAGCATGCCGCGTTCACACCACGCAAGAATCCTTTGTGCAACTGGTGTGGCGTGCGCTCGCTGTGTCCGCTGTTTGGTGGAACCACTCCCCCGATGCCGCGCCAACACGCGCAGTGGCTGGCGCGGACTCGGCTAGGCTAGAGGCATGGAACTGAAGCAATGCGGACGCAGCGGGCTCTACCTGTCCGCACTCGGATTGGGCACCCTCACATGGGGACGCGACACCGATGGGCCCGAGGCCCACGACATGCTCAAGGCGTTCGTCGACGCTGGCGGCAACCTCGTCGAGTGCTCCCCAGCACACGGTGATGGCACGGCCGTTGACGTCCTATCGGAAGGATTGTCGAGCATCGGCCGACACCGCGTCGCACTCGTTTGGCGGGGCGCGGTTCGACGCGCCGGAGAAGGCACGTGGGTCAGCGCCGCAGGCCGCGGCGATCTGCTGCGGAGCCTCGACGACGCCCTCGCGAGGCTCGACACGGATTACGTCGATGTGTGGCTCGTCGAGCCGCGCCCCGAAGTCCCGCTTGAGGAGACTCTCGAAGCCGCGACGCTTGCGCACCGCTCCGGCCGAGCCCGCTATATTGGCTTATCACGTGCATCCCACTGGGAGCTTGCAGAGGCTGTCACACGCGGGATGTTGGGTGCGTGTGCTCCGATGACTGTTGTCGAGGCCCCCTTTTCGTTGGCGAATGCGTCTGCGTCCGAGACAATCGTCGAGCTGTCGAGCCGAGGCGTCGGTGTCATCGCCGCTTCAGCGTTGGCCGGCGGCGCCCTGACGGGTAAGTATCGTCACACGACTCCCGCTGATTCGCGCGCGGCGTCGCCACATCTGCGTCATATGGTCGAGCCCTACCTGGAGGGTCATCCGAGGACAGTCATCGAGGCGGCCGCTCGCGCTGCGGCAGGGCTGGAACGTTCAACTGGCGATGTCGCACTGGCATGGGTACGCGACTTCCCCGGAGTGAGTTCCGCGCTGGTTGGGCCGCGTACCCTCCGTCAGCTCGATACGCTCCTCGACTATTCGGAGCCGCTGCCAGCACCAATTCGTCAGGTACTCACCGAGGTCGCCGCGCAGTAGCCTGTCCGTCAATGCTGATCCCTGCTGTGCGCGCGGCATCGGTGTCGTAGACGAGAACACGCCGTCATGTGAACTGCATATGCGGGTGGGGCCCGAACCGCATGGTTCGGGCCCCACCCGTCTATTTGAGCATCCGGGACGCTACTCAGTCGTCAACTTCGATGAAATCGTCATCATCCTCATCGTCGTCGTCATTCCCGAAGTCGGAGTCGTCGTCCTCGTAATCCGAGTCATCGTCCTCGTCATCCTCATCGGAATCATCGAGGATGTCGAACGGCAACTCGACCCCGAGCTGAGTGAACAGAATGTCGTCGTAGGTGAAGAACGCGTCGCGCAGCGCCAACTCGGCTGCTTCGAGCGCGGCGTCGTCGGCCTCGTCTCCATCGCGGGCGATGTCGAAGT
>JAHYYD010000041.1:4529-12447 GCA_019425105.1 Actinomycetota bacterium | reverse complement strand
AGCCTCCCATTCCCTGGACTTCAATTTCAATGTCCAAGAAACGGGAGGCAGTTCAGCCCCTCACCGTGACCGCCAATCCCGCCGAAGACGCGCAGATCTCCGGCGATGGTGCCTTCCGCACCGTGACGGCAAAGGAAGGCACACAGGTCACGATCAAGGCCGAGGCCAGCGGCAAGCCCGCCCCGACCCTGTTCTGGCAGATCAAGCGCGAGGGCTCCGACTCGTGGGCCATCGTCGAAGACGAGAACGGCCCCGAGCTGACCCTCACCATCGACGGTGAGAACAACGGCTCGGTCATCCGCGTCATGGCCATGAACGAGGCCGGGGTCACCGAATCGGGTCTGGTTACCCTCGCCTTGGCTGAGGAACCGGCACCCACGCCGGACCCGACCCCGGATCCGGCACCCACGCCCGACCCGACCCCGGATCCGGCACCCACGCCCGATCACGCGGTGGGTACCTGGATGAACGACGGCATCGGCTGGTGGTGGAAGATCACCGGTGGAGACTACGCCAAGAACGAGACCCTCACCCTTGATGGCCGCGTGTACCGCTTCGATCAGAACGGCTACATGCTGACGGGTTGGGTGTACTGGGATGGTGCGTGGCGCTACCACAACGGTGCCGGAGCGCAGGTCACAGGATGGGTCAACCTGGGTGGCTCGTGGTTCTACCTGACACCGGAGACCGGCGCGATGGCCACGGGCTGGCAGATGGTGGGAGACAAGTGGTTCTTCTTCGCCTCCAACGGCGTCATGAAGACCGGCTGGCTCTACACGAGCGGCGCGTGGTACTACCTGGATCCCTCTGGCTCGATGCACACGGGATGGCTCCAGATGGGCTCGAACTGGTACCTCATGGGTGACAGTGGCGCCATGACGATCGGTTGGAAGCCGATCGGAGGCACCTGGTACTACTTCGATGCCTCGGGCCGGATGGTCACCGGCTGGCAGCAGATCGGCGGGGTCTGGTACTACTTCGGGACCGGTGGCGACATGTACACGGGCGGCCACTGGATCGGCTGGCGTTGGTACACCTTCTCCAGCGGTGGTCAGTGGCTGGGGTGATACTCAGCTGAAGGACCGGAGATAGTGTCTCTCGCCCGCATGCGGTGGGGGTGGAGTTCCAATCGGAACATCCACCCCCACCGTCGTCTCTGCGGCTCTGTGACCTTAGCCCTCGAGCGGGGCGATCCAACGGATCTGCGTGCCGACACCGCCGTCGCCGCTGTCCGCGTCGAAGCTGCCGTGGTGGCGTCGTGCACGTTCCGCCATGTTCGCCAAGCCGGAGTTTCGGGTACGCGAGGGGTCGATGCCGCGTCCGTCGTCGTTGATCGTGATTCGCACGCGTCCGGTCTTTCCTTGTCCCGAGACATCGACGCACACGGTCGCCGCGGTCGCGTGTGCATGACGGGCGATATTGGATAGGCCTTCGCGTACGATCGCCACGACGTCGTCGGAGAGGTCGGGATCGACGCGCCCATCGAACTCATCAATGACAACGAGCTCGTTATCCAAGTCTGAGTTGATGGCGCGCCCGTCGAGCGTGATGACGAGTGAGGGAGCAAAACCCAGCGCGGAACGGGTCAGTGAGGACTCGCGGCGAATACGCTCGACGAGGCCGACCGCCTTGTCGCGCTCGCGCAGATTGTGCACGATGGTGCGGATCTGGCGGACAGCCTCGTCAATGGAAGCGAGGGACGAATCGATAAGCGCCTCAATGGATGAGGGATCGGCCTGCCCCGCTGCAACTTTCTGCTTCGCTGCGTCCAGCGCCATGCCGGTCGCAAAGAGCTGCTGGATCGCGAAATCGTGCAGGTCGCGCCCGATGCGGTCACGCTCGTCGAGCAGCGCTGCCACGTCCTGTGCGTGGCGAGCGGAGGCTAGTTCGAGCGCAAGGGTGGCCTGAGACGCCAAGGATTCCGCGAGGGATAGCTCTGAAGCGTCGAACTCGGGGGCACCAATTTGTCGCAGGAGAATGAGAACGCCGGAGGAGACACCGCGGGAGCGCAGGGGAGCGTAGAGCGCGGACCCGAAGGCGGCCAGTTCAGGGACACGCATCGTCTGTGCGCGTGACATCGAGTCGACGATCATGCCGGTGCCCTCGTGCAACACGCTCATGGCGCGCCCTTCGGGCGGGAAAACGAGACCCAGCAGGTTGGAGGCGTTCTTGCCGTCGACGATTTCTGCGGCCCACGTGTCACCGACGGACTGCAGGACGATGATCGCGGTGTCTGCGTGGGAAACTTCGCGCACGGTCTTGGCTATGAGTTCGAGGGCTTCCTCCTCATCGGCGCCCTCCAGCATCGTCGTTGTCAGGGACTGGGAGGCGCTAATCCATCGGGCGGTGCGCTTGGAGTCCGCATAGAGGTTCGCGTTTTCGACGGCGATGCCGGCGGCGGGGGCCAGGGCCGCGACCACGGCCGCGTCCTCGTCCGTATAGCAGCCGGGCTTTCCCATCAGGTAGAGGCGCCCGTAGACCTGTTCGTGCACGAGGACGGAGACCCCGAGGAAGGGCGGGGTGGAGGCGGGCAGATCAATGTCGGGCGCGTCCTGCGGGGAGTTGACGAGGAGCGGTGTGTTGACGGGGATGACAGTCGGCAGTGACTCGGGCACGGGCGGGGCAGGGTAGGAGTCGTGGTGCTCCAGGCGCAGGGTGGTGGCGCCCCAGGTGTCGAGCACGCACATCGTGGCGTGCGGTGACGAGGTCAGCGCGCAGGCCTGATCAACGAAGTTCTGCAGTCCCGACTTCAGGTCGAGTGAGCTCGTCAGGTCGAGCGCCGCCTGGACAAGCGTGAATTCTGTGCGTTCGTGGCTCATTGTTCCTCCTGCTCGAGAGCCCACTGGTAGGCGGGGAGAGTGCGTGTGGCGTCCTCATGTGTGCCCTGTGCTGCGACGTGAGCACACCCGCCCGGTTCGTCGGCAGCCAAGACGAGGACATGGTCGGCTTGGTCGAGAGCGCTGAGTCGGTGCGTGACGACCAGGGTAGCGCGGTCAGCGGACGGAGTGAGGAGCGTTTCCATGAGGCGGTCCGCGGTGGCGGCGTCGAGGTGTTCGGATGCCTCATCGATCGCCAGGATAGGAGCGGGAGCCGCAAGGGCGCGAGCCATGAGGAGTCGACGACGCTCGCCTCCCGATACGGTCGTTCCCCCGGAACCGATGACCGTGTCGATCCCCTCGGGGAGGGATTCGATCCACTCGTCCAGGCCTGCCCGCGTGAGCAGGTCCGAGGCCTCGTCTCGGGTCAGCGAGGCACGCGCCACGCGGAGGTTCTCGTAGATGGTGGTCGCGAAGACATGGGCATCCTCGGCCGTCATCGTGATGTGTGCGGTGAGCTGGTCACGGTCTGCTCCCCAGGCTGGTACGCCGTTGATGAGAGCTGCGCCCGACTTGGGTGGGATGACGCCCGTGAGGGTCGCCAGCAGCGTCGTCTTTCCGATGCCGGAGGCACCCACGACGGCGAGCGAGGAACCGGGGCGCAGTGTCAGAGAGATGCCGGTCGCCAGGGTCGGCCCGCCTGGCCAACCGATCGCCAGGTCGCGTGCCTCGATCACGGTGGGGCCTTCCGGAATTGTGTGGGGCTTGGTGGGCACCTCGTCGTCCAGGAGGGCGCAGATGCGGGTCGCAGCCTGGGCGCTTCGCACCAACTGCGCAGCGGCGGGGGCAAGCTCGGCGACCCCCTCGAAAGATGAGAGCGGAATGAGGACGATGACCGCGAGGAGTACCTGAGCGAGCGTGCCCGACGTGGTCTGCGGAATCCCGATGAGGAGGGCACCGATGACGGCTGCGCCCATCGCACACACGTCGAGGCCTCGGGCTAGCGCGGAGAGCCTGGCCGAGTGGGCGAGGGCGGTGGACAGGCGCGTTTCGGAGCGCGCGAGTGAACTCTTGGCGTGGTTGAGTGTGCCCGCGACAGACAGCTCCGTGGCGCCTTCCAACACGGCGAGTGTCGTTGCCGCGATATCGGTGCGGGCCTGCGACCCCTGTGTTTCAGCGAGTCGAACCGAGCGCGCGATAAGTGCGGGTGCCACGATGCCAGAGACGATGAGCGCGCAGGCTAGGATCGCTCCCGCGGCCGGAGAGATAACCGTGACGACGCCGACCGTACCAACTCCGACGATGAGGGCGACGAGTGACGGCAGGAGGGTTTTAACGACGACATTTCCGACCTCGTCAACGTCCGCTCCGGCGCGCGTCATGAGGTCTCCTCGACGCAGCGAGGTCAGCGTCGCCCTCGGAGCCTCGCAGAGCCGGTCGTAGAGGTTGCCACGCAAAGAGTCCATGCCCGCCAATGCGACACGATGCGAGGCGAGGCGCGAGAGGTAGCGGGCAAGGGCACGCGAGATGCCAAACAGGCGGACAGCTGTCGCCGCGACGGTCAAATACATGACGGGCGGCTGCTGGGAGGCGCGCGCGATCAACCACGCAGCGGTTCCACCCAGTGCGATGGCCGAACCTAGCGCGCCCACACCGAGGAGGAGTGAGAGCGCGAAACCGGAGCGAGACACCTGGAGCATGGAAATGCAGCGACGCAGGGCGGTTGACTCAGAGCGGGTCAGGAAGAGTGTCATGCGCGGGCCTCCTCGTTCGCGGCGGATCGGACGTCGATGACGACATCGGCGGCTTCCATCATCGCCGCTCGGTGAGCAATAACGATGACGGTACGCCCTTCCTCGCGCATGGCGTCAATGGCACGTACGACTGTCTCCTCGCTGAGGGCATCGAGATGTGCGGTCGGCTCATCAAGGATGACGACCTGAGAGCGAGCAGCCAGTGCGCGCGTGAGTGCCAGGCGCTGGCGCTGACCGACGGACAGACCAACGCCGCCCGACCCGATCGCGGTGTCCCAACCATCGGGGGTGGCGGCGAGGACGGTATCGAAACCCGTCGCAGCTGCTGCGGTGTTCAGTTCCTGGAGGGAAAGCCCGCCCATATTGTCCAGAATCGTCCCAGGCACGAGGGTGGGGGATTGAGGCACCCAGGAGATCTGCTGACGCCACGTGGAAGGAGAAATGTCTGTGAGGGCACTCTCATCGTGTGTGAGTGACGAGGGCGACGGACGCAGGAGGATGCGGCCCGTATCAGGCGTCATGTCAGCCAGGAGGCAGGCGACGATTGTCGATTTGCCCGCGCCCGAGGGTCCCGACAGAGCCGTCACGGAACCGGGGCGGATGACCCCGCTCGTTGGTGTTGGGGCCCACGCTCCGCGCGCTCGGACGCCGACGCCGTCAAGGACGATCTCAGTGTGTGACATATCGGGGCACGCGGCGGTACCAGGGGAATCGACAGCTGCGGCCTCCTCGATAATGTCGAATGCGGCACGCGAGGCCGTGACACCGTTCGCGGACGCGTGGAACTGCGCGCCCACCTGGCGCAGCGGCTCAAAGACCTCGGGCGCGAGCATAATGACGGCCAGACCGTGGAACAGCGAGATGTTGCCAAACACCAGACGCATACCGACCTCGACGGCGACGAGAGCCACCGACAGAGTCGTGAGGAATTCGAGAACACCTCCGGAGAGGAACGCGACCCGCAGCGTGGCCATCGTGGCCTTCGTGTTTGCGGCTCCAAGAGCCCTCAGATGGGTGCGCGGGGCCTTTTCTCGTCCGAGGGCCCGCAGCGTCGGCAGGCCGGACA
This sequence comes from Actinomycetota bacterium, assembly GCA_019425105.1. Lineage (GTDB taxonomy): Bacteria > Actinomycetota > Actinomycetes > Actinomycetales > Actinomycetaceae > Pauljensenia. Next base: position 6,811 of record JAHYYD010000041.1, on the reverse strand, counting down.
TGAGGTCAAGGAGCTGGGCTGTGAGGCGCTTCATCGAGGCGAGCTTGTCCTCCGAAGCTGCCTGCGTGAAACGCCCGATAAGAATCATGAAGATGGGAATCAACGGGATGACGATGAGTGCGATCAGCGCCGACCAGAAGTCGAGCAGAAGAATCACGGCGAGAGCTGCCGGTGTCACCGTGCAGACGAGAACCAGTTGGGGCAGGAAGGAGATGAAATAGGGGCGCAGGTCTTCGAGTCCCGTTGACAGCAGCGTCGTCGTCTCCGCGCCGTGTGTAGCTCTCCAGCGTGGGCCGAGTGTGATGCTGGCATCCACAACACGTTCGCGCAGTTCGCAGACGGCCGCTGCCGCTGCGCGCGTACTGACTGCCTCGCGTGCCGCGACGACAAGAGCGCGACACGCGAAAACGGCCGCGATACCGCCGATGACAGGGAGAACATCGCGCAGGGACGCGCTCCCTGAGGCGACGGGTGAAAGGGTCGCAGAAATAAGCAGTGCTTGGGCGAGCACCAGCAACGCTGTGATCGTTCCGAGCAGTGCCGTCACGGCGATAGGACCGCGGGCTGAGCGGGCATAACGCAACAAACGAGGATCAAAGGGACGCACGTATCTATTGTGCCTGAAAAAGCCGTGTCATGGGCCAAAGGTCCCCGGCCGCGCCCCGCTTAAGTGCACGAATGCGCCCGGCCCCTGTGTGAGGGACCGGGCGCATTCGCGAGGAGGTCAGCCAGCGAGGAAGTTCTCGCCGACGCGCACCTTCTTCAGGAGCAGACCCGTCTGAGTCTGAACGTCCTGCGCGCTCACGCGAGCGCGGAACATCCAGTAGGACCAGAAGACGTAGACCAGAACGATCGGCAGCAGGCAGACCGTGACGATCGTCATGACAGTCAGCGTCGCCGTCGTCGACGAAGCCTGATCGATCGTCAGCGAGTACGCCGGGTTGACCGAAGACTTCTGGACAGCAGGGGCCATTGACGAGAAGACCCATGCAACCGTGCCAGCAATAGCAACGGCGGACGCTGCGAAGGACCAGCCTTCATGACGCAGCGACGCCTGCGACAGGGCAGTCGAAGCAATGATCGCCAGCGCGGCGACCACGAGCGGGATCCACGCCAGAACATTCGTCGTGTAGGCGAACTGGCCCCAGATCAGCCATGCGGCCGCAAGAACGGTCGCGGCAATCGTGGCGGGAGCGGCGATCGCGTTGGCGCGCTCGCGAACCTCGCCCGTCGTCTTCAGCGCCAGGAACTGGGCACCGTGAGCCAGGCACACGGCCATCACAGCCAAGCCGCCAAGGATCGTGTACGGGGTCAGCAGGGAGAAGAACCCGCCGGTCATCTGGTGGGTAGCGCCAGCCAGGGACTGATCGACCAGGGTGGGGTCGATGATGGTACCGGTGGCAACATCGATTACCTCGATGTGCATACCCTGAACGAAGTTAGCGAAGGCAACACCGAGCAGGATCGGGACGAGCCAGGCGCTAATCGTGTGTGCCCAGTCCCACGCGTGGCGCCACTTCTCGGTGGCGACCTTCGAGCGCCACTCGATAGCCATGACGCGGATGATAAGGCACACGAGGATCAGGAACAGGGCGAGGTACATGCCCGAGAACATGGTCGCGTACCACTCGGGGAACGCTGCGAAGGTGGCGCCACCGGCGGTGAGCAGCCAGACCTCGTTACCGTCCCAGTGAGGGCCGATCGTGCGCACGGTCTGCGTGCGTTCACGGTCACCCTTGGCGACGAAGGGGAGGAGCATGCCGACACCGAAGTCGAAGCCCTCGAGGATCAGGTAGACCGTCCACAGAACGGCGATGAGAACGAACCACAGGATAGACAGAGTCATGATCGGTGTTCCTCTCAGTAGCCGAAGGACAGGTCGGTCGGAGTTTCGTCCTCAGCCGCCTGGGCCTTGGGCGAGTGGATGCCCTCAACGGCGTAGCGCTTCATGAGGATGTACCACATGACGCCGAGGACGCCGTACAGGAGGGTGAACAGGATGACGGTGGCGAGCATCTGGCCAGCCGGAACGTTGGGGGAAATACCCGTCTCGGTCAGCATGTTGACGGAGCCCAGGTCAGAAGCCATTGCCAGCGCCTGCTGGTTCGGGACAACAACCCACGGCTGACGACCCATCTCAGTGAAGATCCAGCCGAAGGAAGCGGCCGCGAACGGTAGCGGCAGGTTAACCAGGGCGAGGGTGCTCAGCCACTTGTTCGACGAGGTGCGACCGCCGCGCGTGGCCCACAGGCCCCACGCTGCCAGCAGGAAGGCCACCATGC
>JAHYYD010000041.1:0-4519 GCA_019425105.1 Actinomycetota bacterium | reverse complement strand
TCATGAAGCGGAAGGACCAGAAGGTCACCATCTGTGGTGGGCGGAAGTCGTACTGCGAGGCATCGCCGTACTTGGCGGTGAAGTTCGCATCGGAGTTGAGCAGTTCCACCATGCGCTCCTGAACGTCTGCGACGCCCTCTGAGGTGGCGGTGAAGGAGTTGTGCGACATGAAGGACGCGACGCCGGGAACCTTGATGAACTGCGTCGGCTGCGTGCCGTCCTCACCGAGCGGGCAGGAACCGAACTGCGCGACGGTGAAAGCCGCGCCCTCAGTGTCCACACAGATGCCCTCAGCGGCTGCCATCTTCATGGGCTGGGCCTCGACCATCTCCTGGCCCTGGATGTGACCGGAGATGACCGTGCCGAGGCCACCAATGAGGACTGCAGTCAGGCCGAAGCGGGCGATCGGACGCCAGACGTTGCGCGACTGTGCCATGGCCTCGTCGGAACCTTCGCGCGCGGTGCGCACCATCCACCAGATGGAGATGCCGGCGACGAAGGAGCCCGCAACCAGCCATGCGGAGGTGATGACGTGGGAGTATTCGCTCAGGTACACGCCCGAGGTGATCAGCTTCAGGAAGCCGCTCACGCCGTCGAGCTCGGCGCGGCCGGTCTCGGCGTTAAAGCGGGCGCCAACGGGGTGCTGCATCCACGCGTTGGCAGCGAGGATCCAGGCCGCCGAGAACATAGTGCCCAGCGCGACGCACCAGATTGTCAGCAGGTGCATGCGCTTGGAGAGCCTGCCCCAGCCGAAGATCCACAGGCCCAGGAAGGTGGACTCGAGGAAGAAAGCGAGGAGCGCCTCAACGGCCAGGGGCGCGCCGAAGATGTCGCCAACGAAGCGGGAGTATTCAGACCAGTTCATGCCGAACTGGAACTCCTGCACGATGCCGGTGGCGACGCCGAGGGCGAAGTTGATGAGGAGGAGTTTGCCAAAGAAGCGGGTTGCTTGCAGCCAGTATTCCTTGCCGGTGCGGTGCCACGCGGTCTGCATGATGGCAACCAGCAGGGACAGGCCGATCGTCAGCGGCACGAGGACGAAGTGGTAGACGGTCGTAATACCGAACTGCCATCGTCCGACGGTGACCGCGTCGAGCGCTGTTTGCGCGAGGGTCATGATGGGACCTTCTCGTGTTGGGATCGGGGTCGATTGTCCCGTGACGGCAGATCCTAGGACCTATGTCACGGGCTGATTTCAATGTAGCCTAAAAGTGTCTCGAAGCTCGGTTGAAATGCTGGTTCTGAGGCGGTTTTGTGACATATGTGTCCGATTATTTTTTACGGGTTTTCCCATGAGATTGTCACTGTGTGCGCGTTGTTCTGGTCACCCTGCCATTAATAGGGCGTCGTGTTGTGCGACAATAAGGGTGAATGGATGTCGCGGGAGTGCCCTCGCGACGAGAGCCGAGCGATGACGTATTTATATGCCGCCGGCCGCTGCGCAACTGCGCTCCACTAGGTTTCCGCCCCTCGCGGGCGATGAAAAAGGGTGCGTCCAGGCACGGGGCGCGCGCCCACCATTGGAGAATCGTGACAACCGAATCGACCCCCGTGGCACCCGCCGCCTCGCTGCTGTTCCAGGCCCCCGTTTTCCAGGCAGCCCCCGAGGTTGCCCCTCCCGCAATTATCGACGAGCCCGAACCCAAGCGTCGCCGCAAGTCCGCGGCATCGGACGAAGAATCGGCTCCTCGCGAAGAGGCAACCCCCAAGCGTCGTCGTCGTTCCAAGAAGGCCGCGGAAGAGGGTGAGGCCGACGCGTCCGAGGCTCCTGCCGCTGAGACGCAGCCTGACGATACGCAGGCCGAGCCCAAGACCCGTCGCCGCCGTCGTTCGAAGAAGGCGGACGAGGCCTCGGCCCCTGCGCCAGAAGATACTGAGGGGGCCAGCGTGCCCGCTCAGGAAGCAGAGTCGACGGATGAGGAAGATTCCTCTACCCGTCGTCGCCGTCGTCGCCGCGCCCGTTCGTCCTCTTCGGCATCCGATGAAGGCGGCGATCCCGCCGATCAGGTGCAGGCCCTCAAGGGCTCGACGCGCCTCGAAGCGAAGAAGATGCGTCGCCGTGAGGGGCGCCGTGAGGGGCGCCGTCGCCACTCGATCTCTGAGTCCGAGTTCCTGGCGCGCCGCGAATCCGTCGAACGCACGATGGTGATCCGTGACCAGGACGGCCTCGACCAGATCGCGATCCTTGAAGATGGCCTGCTCGTCGAGCACTACGTCGCGCGTCGTACGCAGTCTTCGATGGTCGGCAACATCTACCTGGGCCGCGTGCAGAATGTCCTTCCCTCGATGGAGGCCGCATTCGTGGACGTGGGCCGCGGGCGCAACGCGGTGCTCTACGCGGGCGAGGTGAACTGGGATGCCGTTGGCATGGAAGGCAAGCCTCGTCGCATCGAGGCCGCTCTGAAGTCGGGCGATCCGGTCCTCGTTCAGGTGACGAAGGATCCGATCGGGCACAAGGGTGCGCGTCTGACTTCTCAGATTACGCTGGCCGGCCGCTACCTGGTGCTTATCCCCGGTGGCTCCATGATGGGCATCTCCCGCAAGCTCCCGGACAAGGAGCGCGCTCGCCTGAAGAAGATCCTCAAGTATGTCGTCCCCTCGGGATCGGGCGTCATCGTGCGCACCGCCGCGGAAGGCGCGACGGAGGAACAGATTCGCGACGATGTTGCACGCCTGACCCGTCAGTGGGAGGACATCGAGAAGAAGCGCACCAACACGAAGAGTGCCCCGACGCTGCTGCGCGGCGAGCCCGAGTTGGCCGTGCGCGTCGTGCGCGACATCTTCAACGAGGACTTCTCGAAGCTCGTCATCGAGGGTCGCGACACCTACGCGACCGTGAAGGAATACGTCGACGAACTCAGCCCCGAGCTGTCCGACCGCGTCGAGCAGTGGGTGGGTACGGAGGACGTCTTCCACGCTCACCGCATCGACGAGCAGCTCGCCAAGGGCATGGATCGTAAGGTCTGGCTGCCCTCGGGTGGCACGCTGATCATCGACCGCACCGAGGCCATGACCGTCATCGACGTCAACACCGGCAAGTTCATCGGCGCCGGCGGCACGCTTGAGGAAACGGTGACTCGCAACAACCTCGAGGCCGCCGAAGAGATCGTGCGCCAGCTGCGTCTGCGCGACATTGGTGGCATCGTCATCATCGACTTCGTTGACATGGTCCTCGAATCCAACCGCGACCTCGTGCTGCGCCGCCTTGTCGAGTGCCTGGGACGCGACCGTACGCGTCACCAGGTCACGGAGATTACGTCGCTGGGTCTCGTGCAGATGACCCGCAAGCGTGTGGGTGAGGGCCTTGTCGAGGCCTTCTCCTCCCCGTGTGAGGCCTGTGAGGGCCGCGGCTTCATCGTTCACCATCATCCGGTGGAGACCTCCGGCGCTGAGCAGTCCTCGAAGGGTTCGAAGGGGTCGAAGAAGCAGCAGAAGAAGGCTGAGCCTCGTCGCATCGAAGATAATGCCGATCATGAGCGCGCCAAGGAAGCGCTGAGCGCAATTGCCGCTGCATCCACGCGCAAGGAAGAGGAGAACGCGGCCGAGGAGAGTAGTCCTGCGAAGAAGCGTCGCTCGCGCGCTGCTACCGCCGAGGCTCAAGAGCCTGAGTCGGCGGTCGATGAGCAGGCAGCATCGTTGGGCGATAGTGTCGAGGCCGCTGCTGAGTTGATCGTGCCCAAGCCGCTCGCTGAGCAGGCTGAGGAGGCTGCCACCAAGCGTCCTCGTCGTCGCCGCCGCGTCGCCGAATCTGCTCCGCTGCCCGACCTTCCTGTGCACATCGAGCTGCCTGAGCCGGTCGAGCGTTCCAGCGAACCGGCAGCGCCCGTGAAGGACGCGTCGGAGATTCAGATGCCTGAGCATCGAGAGAAGGCTCCGGCGACCCGACGCCGTGCGTCCCGCAAGGCGGTGACGGCCACGTCGAGCGAACCTGCCGAGGCTCCCGCTCCGGCGAAGGCACGTCGCCGCGCGACGGCGCAGACGGCGGTTCCCGAGGAACATGCGGTGGCTTCCGAGCCGCAGGCAGACAACACCCCGGCCACCGCGTCGCTTGCCGTATCGGTGGTTGAGCAGGCTCACGAGCAGGCACCAGCCGCGCCGCGTAAGACTCGCAGGCGTCGCGCTGCTGTCTCGACCGGTGTCGTCGAGCCCGATGCGGCGCCGGCACCCATCGTCGTCGACCTGCCCGCGCGTGCCGAGGCCAGTGCGCCGGCGGCACCGGTTCGTTCGACTGAGGACATTACGCTTCCGGAGGCGAGCGATCAGCCCCGCGTCAAGCGTCGTCGTCGCGCCGCCTCGACAGGTATCGTCGGCGCCGGATAGCGCTGATGCGCCGGGGGAGGGGTTGATTGCCCTTCCCCCGAGTGTAGGGTGTGGAATCGCACAGCGCTTCACGCCCGCCCGTGACCGTGCCGGCTTGCATTCCGGCGTGTGAATCGGCTAAATTTGATCGTCGGCGCAACAAGTGCCAACGGAATCATGACAATGAGACAAGTCCTCGGCAGTTTCGAGGCGCGATTCC
>JAHYYD010000040.1 GCA_019425105.1 Actinomycetota bacterium | reverse complement strand
TCGAAGGCGCTCTTGAGGGTGTAGGAGTCGGCGTAGTGGAGCGTTCCCTGGACGGTGGTCTCCCCTACCAGGTCGCCGCGTGTGACGGTCGCCGTCGCCCCGTCAAAGGACTGGGGAGCTTCGGCGTCCGCGTTGGTGCCCGAGCATGCGGACAGGGTCAGCGCGCCGATCGCGAGGATTGCGAGCGTGGCCGCGGGGCGTGGGGTTCGCGGACGCGTCACTTGGCGGCCCCTGACTGCTGGAAGCACTTGTTGAGCACGTCCTCGGGGATGTCCTTGACGCTGATGCCTTCGCCGGCCTGCGGGTCCTTGACGTCGTAGCCGGCCTCACGCAGGCACTGGGCGGCCTTGACCATGGCCTCACGCGCGGCGGGGTCGTTCGCGACGTTGTCCTCGCCGGTCATGCCGGAAACCTTCACCATGCACTCGTTGAGCGCGTTGTTAAACGCGTCGGAAGTGTCCTTCAGGTTCTCGGGCGTCAGGCCCGTGTCGGGCACGTCGAAGCCCTTCTCGCGCATGCACTGAGCGAACACCAGGTTGGGGTCGTTGCTGGCCGCGTTGGTGGCCGCCGCGCTCGGACTCTTCGAGCTGGACGGGGACGAGGCGGACGATCCGGTTGACCCGCAGGCGCTGAGGGCCGCCGCCAGGGTGATGGCAATGACGGCAAGGGCGCGCGTCTGTGCGCGATTCTTCATCGAAAACTCCTTGAGGACTGCTTATCGGCAATGGTTCTCACTGCCTGTATAGATTACAGTCCACAACCCTGAAAGCTACCTGAAAACTATCGGGGAGCCTGCGCAGAATTTCATCAGACAACCCTGAGAGCGCAAAAAGAGGCGGGGGACGCTCGCACATCCCCCGCCTCTGACCCGATACTCCTCCTCATCGGGCGCTTATTCGGTTAGTCTTCGCCAGCCTCGGAGCGAGCAAGGTTTTGCTCCAGGAGGGACACAATCTCTCCGTGCTTGACCTCGGTCAGGGTAACCTTCCGCGCAAAGACGATGAACGCCAGGACGATGACCGCAAGAGGAGCGTAGAAAGCAGCCGTCTTGAAGGTCTCAATGTTGCCGGCCGTCAGCAGGGAGGGGTCAACATCGTTGGTCATGGCGGCCGCGATGGCGACGAAGCCGACGATGGAGTTCGACAGGGCACCAGCGATCTTATCGAGCATGGGACGCACCGAGAGGGTGACGGCCTCGTTACGCTTGCCGGTCTTCCACTGCCCGTACTCAACAGAGTCGGTGATCGTCAGAATCGCCGTCATCTGAATACACGTGGCAGGAAGGTAGAACAGGACCAGGGCGACAAAGACGACAATGAGGTTCGACGAGAAGAGAATGAACAGGACGTATGCACTCGCCATGAGCACCATGCCACCAAGGTAGAGGTAGCGACGGGGCAGGCGGCGGTTGATCGCCGGGTACAGGGGCGTCACCGCCAGGCCGATAACGAAGGCGATGATGCCAACCACCGAGTAGATATCGGGCTTCTGGAGCACGAACTTAAACAGGTAGATCATGAAGCCCGTCGTCGCAACATTCGCAATCGAGTAGAGGACGTACGAGAGGGAAGTCCACAGCAGCTGATCATTGCGCGCGATCGCCTGGAACGCCTGCAGAGGGTTGGACTTATCGGAGGGATCGCGCAGGACGCTCTCCTCCTCACGAGTACCAAAGGCGACCGCGAGACAGGTGACGATGCCGAGGATAGCGATGACTGCACCGAAGCCCGTCCATCCTTCCTGACTCTCAGAACCAGCTCCCGCAAGAGCACCGAAGAATCCAACCACGGGAACGACGATCGCGGTGACGCCGTTGTAGCCGATGGAGCCCGTGAATGTTCCGAGAGCGGTGTACACACTGCGCTCCTGCGAGGAGGAGGACAGCGCAGGAATCATGCCCCAGTAGGAGATGTCACGCAGGGAGTACAGGACGTCAAGGACCACGAAGACGATCACAAAAACAACAATGAACACTCCTTTGTTGACGTTGACGAGGCCGAAGAGTCCGGTGAAGATCGCAAAAAGAAGGATGGATGATCCAACGCCGCCAATGACTTGCCAGGGCTTGAATCGCCCGAAGCGCGAGGTTGTATTGTCCACAAGGTTCCCCAAGAGTGGATCAATGAAGATCTCGACGATCCGAATAATGAAGACGAGGGCAGTGATGATCGCAATCATCGCCTTGGCCTCGGAGTCCTCATAGTCGCGGAACAGGGTCTGCGCCGCATAGTAGGTGACAAAGAATGTTGAGAGCGCGTTGTAAAACGCAGCCTGCCCCAGATTGCCGATCGCGTAGCAGATTCGCGACACCCAGCTCTTGTGTACGTTTTCTTCGTGTGCCATGGTCCCTCTCCTTCGAAGCAACTCTTGCTCGGACACAACTAAGTTAACGCATTTACCTGAGAATGCCAATGCTATCTAGATCACATAAGCATATCTGCGTAACTGTATTGCATTGATTCGATCAACAGGATACTCTGACCTCAGAGCACGATCGCTCCACCGCAACGTCGCACATTCGGAAGGTCACCATGTTCCACACACCCACCGCCTCCACCCCCACATCGGCATGGCTCAGCGATCCGCAGACCTTTGCTGTCAATCGACTTCCCGCACGCAGCACACACCGCACGAACGCCCCGACACAGAGTCTTGACGGAACCTGGGAGGTAGCCGTTACGTCAAGCTCGCGCGTGACTCTCGATTCCCCCACCACCACATTCGACCAGGAAGCAGTCCACACCCTTCCCGTTCCCTCAACCCTCGAAGCTGAGGGGCTATGGCCTCCGGCGTACGTCAACATTCAGATGCCGTGGGACGGCCACGAGAACCCTCAGGCTCCCAAACCACCAGAGGAGTGCCGAGTTGCACTCTACCGGCGCACCTTCACCCTGCATGATTCCCTCCAGGAGTCTTTAAGAAAGCAAGGACACGCACGCCTACGCTTCGAGGGTTTTGCGACGGCTCTCTACATCTGGGTGGACGGCATCTTCGTCGGCTACTGCGAGGACGGGTACACGGCGAGCGAGTTTGATATCACGTCAGCACTGACGCACTCCCAGGACCACGAGATTGTCGTCGCCTGCTACGAGCATTCCAGCGCCTCGTGGCTGGAAGGACAGGACTCCTGGCGTTTCCATGGCATTTTCCGTTCCGTATCACTGGTAGCTCTGCCTGCCTGCCACGTCGCCCACCTCGCAACCAACGCTGACTACGACGCCGACTCTGGCATGGGAATACTCAATGTCACGGTCGATCTGGAGGGAACCAAGGCCGACAGTACCGCAAGCGCCCAGCTCACCGATTCGAGCGGCACTGTTGTGTGGAGTGAACGCGTGCCCGCGAACGCTCCCAGCATCACGCTTCGGGGTGAAGTAGACGGCACACACCCATGGACGGCAGAGCATCCGACCCTGTATACGCTGAGCCTCACGATTCACGACGCCGATGGAAACGATTGCGAGACCGTGACTCAGCGCGTAGGCTTCCGCCGCTTCGAAATCCTCAACTCTGTCTTCATGCTCAACGGCCAGCGCCTCATTTTCCGCGGTGTCAACCGCCACGAGTTCAATCCTTGCACGGGCCGAACGATGTCGATGGAGGACATGGTGACGGACGTGCGCCAGTGCAAGCAGCTCAACATCAATGCGATCCGCACAAGCCATTACCCCAACGACACCCGTTTCCTAGACCTGTGCGATGAGTACGGCCTGTACGTCATTGACGAGGCGAACCTGGAGACACACGGATCATGGTGCACGCCGGGCGACATCCCCACCCCAGCCACGGCGATCCCGGGATCAAAGATGGAGTGGGAGGGCACCTGCGTGGATCGCGTCGAGTCGATGGTGCACCAGGATCTCAATCACGCCTCCGTGTTGATATGGTCGCTGGGGAACGAGTCTTTTGGCGGCGAGGTGTTCCGCTCCATGTACCGACGCTGTCACGAGCTGGACAATTCCCGCCCTGTCCATTACGAGGGTGTCACGTGGGATCGAGAGTTCGACGATGCCTCCGATATTGAGTCACGCATGTACGCGCTGCCTGACGCGATCGAGGAGTACCTGCGCGATAACCCCGCGAAGCCCTATCTGTCGTGCGAGTACATGCATGCAATGGGGAATTCTGTTGGCGGCCTCAGCCACTACACGGACCTGGAGCGCTACCCCGCGTACGGTGGCGGCTTCATCTGGGACCTGATCGACCAGGCCCTCTACCATGAGCCAACCGCTGGCTCGGATGGAGAGTTCCTGGCATACGGTGGCGATTTCGAGGATCGCCCCTGTGACTGGGAGTTCTCCTGTGATGGCATCCTATTCGCCGACCGCACACCCAAGCCCTCAGCCATGGCGGTCAAACAGCTCTACTCACCCATCACTCTCACGCCAAGCATCGACGGAATCCTTATCGATGCCGTTGTCCTTCCGGCGCCGCTTGCTGACCTGTGTGTGCGTGCCCGGATCCTTGCTGACGGCGCGGTTGTCTGGGAGAAGGAGGTCGCGGCAACAGGCATCTCCCGTGGGCGGAGCACCGTCAGTGTGGGATGGCCGTCTGAACTGCTAGCCGACACAAAACAAGAGATCGTGTTGGAAGCAGCACTTGTCATCTCCTCCGACACCGCGTGGTGCGAGGCTGGGCACATTGTCTCCGTGGGCCAGACAGTGTTCTCCTACCCCGAGCAGGCCGACATGACACCCAGTGGCCACGCCACATTCACCGTGGGCCGTTGGAACATTGGTATGCGTGAGGGCGAGAACGAGGCTTTGCTGTCGCGTACCGCAGGTGGCATCGTCCAGTGGCGTCGCGGCGACAAGACCATGGTCCTCTACCCGCCCAAGCTGACAACCTTCCGACCACTAACGGACAATGATCGAGGCTGTGGGCACGGTTTCGACCGCGCGTGCTGGACCACCGCTGGAGCCTACGCACGATGCGTGAACACCACCGTCGAAGAGACCGGCGAGGGTGTCGTCGTTACCTACGACTACCGTCTTGCGGGCATTGCAGATGTCACCGTGCCTGTGCGCTACGAGCTGCGCGCCGACGGCACGATTCGTCTCACGGCAACCTACCCGGGTGCGTACGATCTCCCAACGATGCCATGCTTCGGGCTCGAGTGGGCGCTCCCCTCGTCGATTGACCGCCTGAGTTTCTATGGCCTCGGCCCGGTCGAGGCCTACGCGGACCGCCTGGCCGGAGCAACCCTGGGCGTGTGGTCCCAGAGCGCAGCCGAAGGGCTGGCCCCCTACGCGGTACCGCAGGAGTGCGGCTTCCACCCCGGCATCCGCTGGTGCGAGGTAACGGACGACGACGGACATGGCCTGCGTGTTGAGGCACATGGCGATCTCGGGGTCTCGCTCCTGCCCTACTCCTCCGCGCACATCGAAAACGCTCGACACTGGTGGGAGCTACCGGATCCCTCCCAGCGGCCCGCGACCTACCTACGTCTGCTCACTGCACAGATGGGTGTCGGCGGTGACGATTCGTGGGGTTCGCCGGTGCATGACGAGTACCAGATTGATGCGACCGAGAAGCAGGTCCTGGACGTGACGTTGTCTCTCATGTGAGAGACATTCAGCGGCGGCGGGTGTGAGGCAACTCCCCCGCCGCCGTTATGCGCTCACCCCCGATCACTGTGCGGTGGCGCCGTGCGCGGGAATAAAGCTCTGTCGCACAACAAGGCAGGTGGACAGTAGAACGTGATGCTTATGCATGAAACGGCCCACGATCGCGTCCGAGAGGAGCATGAGTGCGGTCTCGGCCAACTCGGAGCGCTCGATCGCATAGGAGCTGAGCGTGGGAGCCGTGTACTCGCAGACCTGAAGATTGTCGATGGAGACGACGGCAATCTGATCGGGTACACGGAGCCCATGGGCAGCAAGCACCTGAATGACGCCAACCGCCAGCGGATCAGCCGCGACAAGGACAGCGTCGGGCAGATCATCCGCGCACGAATCAAGTAGTGCTTCGGCCTGGCTGCGTCCATTCTCCACAGTGAAGGGACCGGAGGCGCAGACGTAGCCATCAGTGGGCATGTCGAGGAGGTGCGCCCACTCGTTGAAGGCGACGGTACGCGGGTCTTGCGCGAAGACATGAGAGCCCATCATGTGCCCGGAGCCGCCGATAAAGGCGATACGCTGACGACCCTGCTCACGCAGCGTGTAGATCGCGTCGATGACCGTTTGCTGCAAGTCGGGGCGCACAGAATGAAAGAGCGCGGGCGCGGGGTTGATGTCGATAAACACGCCGTGCGCGAGCGCCTCATACAAACGGTCGAGGTCATCTTGCGCGATCGGCGCGGGACCGATAGACACAAAACCAGAGAACTCGTCCGCAGCATCGATGAGCGCGTCCACGGTCGGGAAGAACGCCAGGCTCATCATGTTCTCCGCCGCACGCTCTCGCAGTGCCTCACGCACGTCGGAAAAATAGGAATCCTGGGGTCCATTCGAGGGGTCGAAGTTCTCGAGCACCGCGATGATCTGAGGGACGCCGGCGCGCGATGTGCGCAGTGCGTAGCCGAGCTCGTTGGCTACTTGGATGACACGGTGGCGGGTCGATTCCTTTGCGGTGAAACTGGGGTCTCCCGAAAGGACGCGAGACACCGTCGCCTTCGAGTAACCCGTCGCCTTGGCAATATCACCGAGATTGACCATCGATCCCCCTCCCAAAACTCCCTGTGTTCAGCTTATACAGTCTAGCTGACTCACGGCTCGCTCAGCGGGATCAACGCCGCATCGGTCGGGCGCACAACTGACGAGGCCGGGGCTTGGCACTCCCCCAGCGTGCGTTTTAGAGGCACGCGCCCTCGTCGTACTCGGCCTTGATGTCCTCGTGGTGGCGGATGACCTCGCGGACCATGAAGCCCAGGAACTTCTCGGCGAAATCGGGGTCGAGGCCGGAGGACGCCGCCAGGGTACGCAGGCGCTCGACCTGGCGAGCCTCGCGAGCCGGATCGGCGGGAGGCAGGTCCAGGCGGGCCTTGATGTGCCCGACGCGCTGGGTGCAGCGGAAACGCTCGGCGAGGATGTGCACGAGGGCAGCGTCGATGTTGTCGATCGTGGCGCGCGCCTCCGCCAGCTCGGCGGGAATACCGCTCACGCCAAGGTCCGCAGAAGCGGCCACCGAGGCCTCGTCACGCTGTGCCATTGTTCCTCCCGGAAGGTCTCAACTGACCTCAGTGTAGCGGGCGGGCTCAGGCGCTGCGCTTACCTTCCGAGGAGCGTTCGGGATACAGCTCGGCCTCGCCCACGCCCTCGACCAGGTCGCGGGTGACGACCACGCGGGCGACGTCGTCGCGGCTGGGCAGGTCGAACATGAGGTCCGACAGGGTCTGTTCCATGATCGAGGACAGGCCACGGGCACCCGTCTTGCGCTCGTTGGCGCGCGCCGCGATCGCCAGCAGGGCCTCGTGCGTGAACTCCAGGTCCATACCGTCCAGCTCGAAGAGGTGCTGGTACTGGCGCACGAGCGAGTTCGACGGCTCGGTGAGGACGCGGACGAGGTCCTCCTCCGTCAGCTCCTTCGTGGAGGTCAGGATGGGCAGACGGCCGATGAACTCGGGGATCATGCCGAACTTGTGCAGGTCTTCGGCGGACACGGCCTCGTAGAGGTCGCCCATCTCGGAGGTGCTCTTCAACTCCGAACCGAAGCCCGTCGAACGGCGACCCAGGCGCGCCTTCACGATGTCCTCGATGCCCGCGAAGGCGCCGGCGGCAATGAAAAGGATGCCGGAGGTGTCGATCTCCAAGAACTGCTGGTGGGGGTGCTTGCGCCCACCCGTGGGAGGAACGGACGCGACCGTGCCCTCAATGATCTTCAGGAGGGCCTGCTGGACGCCCTCGCCCGACACGTCGCGGGTGATGGAGGCGTTCTCAGCCTTGCGGCCGATCTTGTCGATCTCGTCGACGTAGATAATGCCCTTTTCGGCCTTCTTAATGTCGCCGTCGGCCTCCTGGATAAGACGCAGGAGAATGTTCTCCACGTCCTCACCCACGTAGCCGGCCTCGGTCAGCGCGGTCGCGTCCACGATCGCGAAGGGCACGTCGAGGAGACGGGCGAGGCAGCGCGCCAGGTGTGTCTTACCCGTGCCCGTGGGGCCCAGCAGGAGGATGTTGGACTTGGTGCCCAGCATGTCCTCAGCGTTGCCGGCCTCGCGCGAGCGCACGCGCTTGTAGTGGTTGTACACGGCCACCGACAGGGCGCGCTTGGCACGGTCCTGGCCGATCACCCAGGTGTTCAAGAATTCGTTGATTTCACGCGGCTTTGGCAGCGGCGTCGTCGACGAGGAGGGCTGCTGCGAACCGAGTTCCTCCTCGATGATCTCGTTGCACAGCTCAATGCACTCGTCGCAGATATATGCGCCGGAGCCACCGATGAGCTTACGCACCTGCTTCTGGCTCTTCCCACAGAAAGAGCACTTGAGCAGTTCCGCGCCATCAGTCAGACGAGCCACGAGACCTCCAAGGTGTTGAACGTTTTGCCGTTCGGTCGGATGTGCTTTCGCACTTACTAGCAAATAACGTAGTGCACGCGAGGTATATTCCCACGTAGCCACGCCTATTGTTATGAAAAGTTCACCCGTAGCCGACAATTGTCAGCGCGACAACCGTCTGACCAGGCACATAGCAACGAGGCCGTGGCACCTACCACACACTCATGCGCGGTGATACCACGGCCTCGTCAGTGACGAAAAGGCGTCACAGAGCCTTACGAGACTCCAGGACCTGGTCAATCAGGCCGTACTCGGCGGCCTGCGGGGCGGTGAGGATCTTGTCGCGCTCGATGTCGCGGCGCACCTGCTCCACCGGCTTGCCCGAGTGCTTCGAAAGCGTGTCCTCGAGCCACGCGCGCATGCGGTCGATCTCGTCGGCGACGATCTGGATATCCGAGGCCTGCCCCTGCATGCCCTCCATCGCCGGCTGGTGAATGAGGACGCGGGCGTTGGGCAGCGCCAGGCGCTTGCCGGGCGAACCGGCGGCCAGCAGCACGGCAGCGGCCGAGGCCGCCTGACCCAGGCACACCGTCTGGATCTGCGGCTTGATGTACTGCATCGTGTCGTAGATGGCGGTCAGCGCCGTGAAGGAGCCGCCGGGCGAGTTGATGTACATGGTGATCAGCGAATCAGGATCCTGGGACTCCAGGACCAGCAGCTGCGCCATGACGTCGTCCGCGCTGGCGTCGTCCACCTGCACGCCCAGGAACACGATGCGGTCCTCGAACAGCTTCGTGTAGGGGTTCTGGCGGCGGAAACCGTAGGCCGTGCGCTCCTCAAAGTCGGGCAGCACGTAGCGGGCCTGCGGCATCTGGCGGGCGACCGCCTCGAAGTAGGGCTGGGTGCTCATCAGTTCTCTCCTCGCGTTCCGATCTCCTGCGGGCTGTCGATCACGCGGTCAACGAAGCCGTACTCGAGGGCTTCCTGCGCCGTGAACCAGTGGTCGCGATCGCCGTCGGCCTCCACCTGCTCGATGGTCTTACCCGTGCGAGACGCGGTGATGGCAGCGAGTTCCTTCTTCATGCCCAGGATCAGGTCCGCGTTAATGCGAATCTCCGTCGCGGAGCCGCCCGCGCCACCCAGGGGCTGGTGCAGCAGAACGCGGGTGTGGGGTGTGATGTAGCGCTTGCCGGGGGCGCCCGCGGTGAGCAGGAACTGGCCCATCGACGCGGCCAGGCCCATGCCGACCGTCACGACGTCCGGCTTGATGTACTGCATCGTGTCGTAGATGGCCATGCCGGCCGTCACCGAGCCGCCAGGCGAGTTGATGTACAGGTAGATGTCGCGGTCCGGGTCCTCGGCCGCGAGCAGCAGCAGCTGCGCGCAGATCGCGTTCGCATTCTCATCGCGAACCTCGCCACCCAGCCAAATGATGCGCTCCTTGAGCAGGCGCTGGTAGACCGAGTCGCCCAGTCCCAGCTGCGAGCCTTCGCCGGCAGCCCCGGTATTGTGCACGCTCACGCGTACCTCCTCGTCTGTTCGCGGGCCCAGTCGGCCCCATTGGTGTCAACCGTACCCGCTGCGCGCCTGCTCGTGCGCGCGCCGGGCCGTCGTTTCGCTGTCGGCACATGCTTCCGGCACACGCACCCGGCGCATAGACGCGACACATGCACTGAGGGGGTGAGGCTCGCGCCCCACCCCCTCAGCCAAGAGTTAGTCACTCGTCAGCGGGCTCACCCGCCTCGATTCACTCCTGCTCGTCGGCAACCTCGGTGATGATCTCCGCGCCCTCTTCGGTGGCGGGATCGGTGCCGAAGAACTTGCTCAGGTCGACGTCGGCGCCGTTGGTGTCCTTGACAGTGACGACCTTCAGGGCCTCGATGAGGGCCTTGGAGCGACCCAGGTCGGCCACGACGTTGGCCATCTGCTGGGAGGAGGAGAACAGCTGGTTGATGTCGATGCCGAAGTTCTGCGACATCTGGATCGCGTAGTCGATCAGCTCCTGCTGGGAGACCTGCACGTCGAACTTCTTGGCCAGGGCCTCGGAGAGCAGCTCGGTGCGCATTTCCTTCTCGACGGCCTCGCAGGCTTCCTTCTTGGCCTTGGGCTTGGCGTCCTCGCCGACGCGGTGCTCGACCTGGTGGTCGACCGCGGACTCGGGCAGGACGATCTCGACCTTGTCCAGGAGGAGGTCGATGAGGGCGTCGCGCGCGGCGAGGGCCTGCTGGGATTCCTTGGACTGGGCGGCCTGCTTCTTCAGGTCTTCCTTGAGTTCGTCGATGGTGTCGAACTCGGAGACCATCTGAGCGAAGTCGTCGTCAGCCTTGGGCAGCTCGCGGGCCTTCATGGCCTTGATGGTGATGGTCACCTCAGCCTCTTCACCCTCGTGGTCGCCACCCTTCAGCTTGGAGGTGAAGGTAACCTCTTCGCCGGCCTTGGTGCCGCGCAGGGCGGTGTCCTGGCCGTCGAGCATGGAGCCGGAGCCGATCTCGTAGGAGACGTCGGAGGCGGAGTCAACCTGCTCGCCGTCGATGGTGGCGACCAGGTCGATGGTCGCGAAGTCGCCGGTCTTGGCCTTGCGGTTGATGGTCTTGAGGGTTGCGAAGCGGCCGCGCAGGTCCTCGAGTTCCTTCTCGACGTCCTCTTCGGTGACCTCGGTGGGCTCGACCTCGACGACGAGCTTCTCGTCGATCTCGGGCAGCTCGAAGGCGGGGACGACGTCAACCTCGGCGGTGAAGACGAGCTGGCCACCCTGGGCGCCGGTCACGTTGGGGATCTCAGTGACGTCAACGGTGGGCTGAGCCATGGGGCGCAGGTCGTTCTCGTTGACGGCGTCGGAGTAGTGGCCGGGCAGGACCTGGTTGACGACCTGCTCGATGACGGCGGCGCGGCCGAAGCGCTGGTCGATGATGCGCGGAGGCACGTGGCCCTTACGGAAGCCGGGGATGTTGACCTGTCCGGCGATCTCCTTGTACGCCTTGTCCATTTCGGACTTCAGTTCCTCGAAGGGAACCTCAACGGTCAGACGAACCTTGGTGGGCTCGAGGGTTTCAACGGTGCTCTTCACGTGCGTACGCTCCGTAGTCTACGAATTCGGGAACGCCCATTTCGGGCGCATAACAACTCGCTTAGTGTACGCCACGACCCCGCTGATGTCCTCATTCGCGGGCGTTAAGTGGGCATATCCACCCCTCTACGGGCGCTTCGAGTGCGCAACGCCACACACCAGCGCGCTTCGCTCCCCCATTGACGAGGCCAGGGCCGCCCGCGCTCAGGGGCACACTCAGGGAGCGAGGTAGTGGGAGCGCCCTCGCACGACGGCTGCCAGGCGGGCGCGGGGCACGTTGGCGACGAGGCGCACGGCGGCGGCGATCTCGCGGTGGATGGCTCGGGCTTCGGCGTCGTCTGTTGCGGTGAAGCGCGCGGTGACGCGCGGCTGGCCGGAGGCGATGGCGATGTCCCAGGATTCGAGCCGGGTGACGGAGCGGGCGGCGGCCTCGACTTCTTCGGGGGCATGCCCGGGCGCCAGAGTCGTGACCGTCATGATGGTTCGATAGGACGGCATGGCCACTCCCCTGGTTGGCGTGAAAGACGGCACCGCGTTGGCCGCCGATGGTCGGGGTGACAGGATTTGAACCTGCGACCCTCTGCTCCCAAAGCAGATGCGCTACCAAGCTGCGCTACACCCCGAGGACGCATTGTCCGCTGCCCCATCATACGGGAGGAACGTTTAAATGTCGCGCACGTGGACAATAACCGCTAGGATCTTCGTGTCCCCTCCGGGGGTACGCGGATGTAGCTCAATGGTAGAGCCTCTGCCTTCCAAGCAGATCACGCGGGTTCGATTCCCGTCATCCGCTCCAGCACTGGGAAAGCCCCGGGCCACTCGGCCCGGGGCTTTCGCGGTAAAGGACACAACGTGTTGGTCTTGGGTTATTGGACACTACGTGTTGTTGAAGTGCTGACTTTTCGTTGTGCTGGTGCGGGAAAGTCGGTATTTTAGTTGGTTGGGGCCAACTATGAGGATGGACAAATCATGTTGCTGAAGTGGTGACTCTTCGGCTTGCTAGTGGGGGAAAGTCGGTATTGAAGCTGGTTGTTTCATCGTAGGGGGTATGAACGCCCCCAGATGCCCAGCGTGTGGGCAAACGCGTGGCCTGGTATAGGCACTCAGGTTCAGGGGCGCAGTTCGCCAAGGTGTTCTAGCTGCATGCGCTCTTCGCCGTGCACGTGGGCCCGCTAATGCGAGCCTGGGCAGCCCTGTCCACGCTCACATTAGAGGGTTAACGCACCAAT
>JAHYYD010000004.1 GCA_019425105.1 Actinomycetota bacterium | reverse complement strand
TCAACTCGACCAAGGGCAAGAAGGAGCGCATCGGCAAGATCTTCCAGATGCACTCGAACAAGGAGAACCCGGTCGACGTGGCACACGCTGGCCACATCTACGCGGTGATCGGCCTCAAGGACACCACGACCGGTGACACGCTTGCCGCTATCGACAAGCCGATCGTCCTCGAGTCGATGACCTTCCCCGCCCCCGTTATCCAGGTCGCCGTCGAGCCCAAGTCGAAGGCTGACCAGGAGAAGATGGGCGTTGCCATCCAGAAGCTCGCGGAAGAGGACCCGACGTTCACCGTCGAGCTTGATCCCGAAACCGGCCAGACCATCATCGGTGGTATGGGTGAGCTCCACCTTGACATCATCGTCGACCGTATGCGTCGCGAGTTCAAGGTCGAGGCCAACGTGGGTAACCCGATGGTTGCCTACCGCGAGACCATCCGCAAGAAGGTTGAGAAGTACGAGTACACGCACAAGAAGCAGACCGGTGGTTCCGGCCAGTTCGCGCGTGTCATCATCGCCCTGGAGCCCCTCCCGGCCGACTCCGAGGAAGAGTACATGTTCGAGGACAAGGTCACCGGTGGCCGCGTTCCTCGCGAGTACATTCCGTCGGTCGATGCGGGCATCAAGGACGCCATGCAGTCCGGCGTTCTCGCCGGCTACCCGATGGTTGACATCAAGGCCACGCTGCTTGACGGCGCCTACCACGAGGTTGACTCCTCCGAAATGGCGTTCAAGGTTGCGGGCTCGATGGCGCTGAAGGAAGCCGCCAAGAAGGCTAACCCCGTCCTCCTCGAGCCGATCATGGCCGTTGAGGTTCGTACTCCCGAGGAGTACATGGGCGACGTCATCGGCGACCTCAACTCTCGTCGTGGTCAGATCTCGTCGATGGACGAGCAGCACGGCGTGCGCGTCGTCAAGGCCCAGGTGCCGCTGTCCGAGATGTTCGGATACGTGGGCGACCTGCGCTCCAAGACGCAGGGCCGCGCTGTCTACTCCATGGAGTTCGACAGCTACGCCGAGGTTCCGCGCGCCGTCGCGGACGAGATCGTCGGCAAGTCTCGGGGCAACTGAGTCCCACCGGGGGCTCGTGGGGCAGGGTGACCTGCCCTGCGAGCCGCCTCACACACAAGTAAACCCAGTAGGTCTCAAGCCCCAGGGGTGTTAAAGTGGCACCTAGCCGTAGGCTGAGAATATCTACCCGAGTCCAGGAGGACACAAGTGGCGAAGGCCAAGTTTGAGCGCACCAAGCCGCACGTCAACATCGGCACGATTGGTCACGTTGACCACGGCAAGACGACGCTGACGGCAGCTATCACCAAGGTGCTGCACGATAAGTACCCCGATCTGAACGAGTACACCCCCTTCGATCAGGTCGACAACGCTCCCGAGGAGCGCGATCGTGGTATCACGATCAACGTCTCCCACGTCGAGTACCAGACCGAGAAGCGCCACTACGCGCACGTTGACGCCCCCGGCCACGCCGACTACGTCAAGAACATGATCACCGGTGCGGCCCAGATGGACGGCGCGATCCTCGTTGTCGCCGCCACCGACGGCCCCATGGCCCAGACCCGCGAGCACGTTCTGCTCGCCCGTCAGGTCGGCGTCCCCACGATCCTCGTCGCACTGAACAAGTCCGACATGGTCGACGACGAAGAGATGATGGAACTGGTTGAGGAAGAGGTGCGCGACCTGCTCGAGTCCCAGGACTTCGACCGCGACGCCCCGATCATCCAGGTGTCCGCTCTCAAGGCCCTCGAGGGCGACCCCGAGTGGGTTGCCAAGGTCGAGGAGCTCATGGACGCGGTGGATTCCTACATCCCCACCCCCGAGCGCGACATGGACAAGCCCTTCCTCATGCCGATCGAGGACGTCTTCACGATCACCGGTCGTGGCACGGTCGTCACCGGTCGTGTTGAGCGTGGCAAGCTGCCCATCAACTCCGAGGTCGAGATCCTCGGTATCCGTGAGCCCCAGAAGACCACGGTTACCGGCATCGAGATGTTCCACAAGTCCATGGACGAGGCCTGGGCTGGCGAGAACTGTGGTCTGCTGCTGCGTGGCACCAAGCGCGACGAGGTCGAGCGTGGCCAGGTTGTGGCCGTTCCCGGCTCCATCACGCCCCACACCGAGTTCGAGGGCCAGGTCTACATCCTCAAGAAGGAAGAGGGCGGCCGTCACAACCCGTTCTTCTCGAACTACCGTCCGCAGTTCTACTTCCGTACCACGGACGTGACCGGCGTCATCACCCTCCCCGAGGGCACCGACATGGTCATGCCTGGCGACACCACCGAGATCTCCGTCCAGCTGATCCAGCCCATCGCCATGGAGCCCGGCCTCGGCTTCGCAATCCGCGAAGGTGGCCGCACCGTTGGTTCCGGTCGTGTGACCAAGATCCTGAAGTGACTTTGTTGATCGCCTAGCGATCGCTGAATCTTCAGCAGAGCAGGTCCGCTCGTTTGAGCGGGCCTGCTCTTTTTCATTGCAATTGCCGAGGCCGCGGATGGTTTCCTTGTGTGGTAGTCGTGCAGGTGCGGGGGAGTGGGCGCGATCTGAGAGGGCCGCCATCCCCGAAAGGGGGTGGCGGTCTCGTCGTTGTTTGTGTGCTTGTTCGTGGCTCTTTCCACGTTCGCTCGGCCAGGTTGTCAACACCGCCGAGCGTGGTGCGATCCGGCTTCTCAAGACCGATG
Source organism: Actinomycetota bacterium (assembly GCA_019425105.1). Lineage (GTDB taxonomy): Bacteria > Actinomycetota > Actinomycetes > Actinomycetales > Actinomycetaceae > Pauljensenia. The sequence goes on along the minus strand of JAHYYD010000004.1, from coordinate 22,993 downwards.
CGAAGACTGGCGATCCGCTTGCGGGTGCGACCTTCGCGATCTATCGGGTCGAAGAGGACGGAACCGTGGCCGAAGAACCGAGCGATACGCAGGTCAGCGGTGCAGACGGCATCATCTCGTTTGAAAACCTCACCGTCGGCGATTATGCAATCCGTGAAACGAACGCACCCACCGGCTGGCTGGTATCCACCGACACCATCTCGGCAAAGGTCAGTGCAGACGGGCAAGTCGTTGACGAGGGGCGCGTGAACAACGAACGTATTCGAGCTGACATCATCGCCCATAAGGTCGATTCTCAAACGCACGCGGGTCTCGCCGGAGCAACATTTGCTCTTGAACGTGAAGGTCAGCAGATCGCGACGGCGACCTCCGACGTCGACGGACTCGTTACCTTCAAAGACGTCGAATACGGAACCTACACGATTCGCGAGGAGCGAGCGCCTCGCGGATACGCACTCTCTGAAACCCGACTCACGGCTGTGGTCTCGCAAAACGGCGTGTTTGTCGATGCGGGGACGATTGAGAATCAGCTCGTCGTCGAGCAGTCCGCCTTGGCGCGAACCGGAATGGACGCCGAAGTTGTGGGATTGGCAGGTCTTGTGGGCGCGATCGGAATCGGTATTCTGCTCGGTGTCAGACGCAGGCGAGTTTCGTAATCACCGCTCGGAGGGCATGCGGAGTACCCAGCAGGGCTGCGCGTGCCCTCCGACACAGTCATCAATACAGTGCGGGAACGCCTTGGACGTGCTTTCGCCGAGTGGCGCAATCCGCCAGCCATAGACCGCAGGAACATCAACTAGGAGAAAACATGAACATCACAAAACCCGTCTGGCGGCGGCGAGTGGCGATGGCGTGCGTCGGTGCGCTTGCTGCGCTCGGCTGCACGACGGTAGGAGATGCCGCGCGCGCTGCAGCGGATCTGCCGGCCGCGCAGTTCGCCTCGGTATCGGGTTCGGGCGCGTGCGCAGCAAACGAGCAGGCCCCGGCGACGTACACTGGCACGTTCGCCGCGAAGCTTCAAATGACCGAGCTGCTCAAGCCCTACGAAACCCAGGTGAAGAGCGAGGCAGATGCCCATCACTTCCCGTGGGACAAGGATAGGGCGCCGACGAGTGCCTCGTTCTACTACACCGTGACCTTCCCGCAGGGAACGACGGTTCAGACCGCGAGCGCCTCGGAGTCCTCGTCGATGATCGCGTCGGTGACTGAATCTGCGGTGAGCTCCGACTCCCTTACCCACACATTCAAGATCAAGCTCAACGACGTAGATTGGGAAGGGATCTACGCGGCCTACCAGCAGGATATGTCCAACCCGTCGGCTCACACGGTCGACGTGACGATTCCCTACTCCATCGCCGCCAATTCGGCCGATGAAGCCAAAGCAATCGCCGCTAGGAATGTCACCGCCACTGGCTTCTTCTCATTCTACCCGTCCGGCACCTTGAGACAATTGGGCTTCGGCCTGCAGACCTTCAACATGGACGCGTTCAGCGCGCCGGTTGCTTCCGACATGAGCGATTTCCCGTGCTTGACACCCGCCGCCCCGGTCGGGCCGATCACTGTGTCGCAGGCGGGGACGTTGCCTGGGGATTTGTTGGGTGCTGTTGATTCGGGTGCTGTTGATACTGAGCATGATGCTGTGGCGGTGGCTGCGGGTCAGTCCTCGCCTGTGTCGTTGACGGGTGCGTTGTACACGGATCCGATCAGGGATCAGATGGCGGCAATTGAGACGCAGTATTCGCAGACGACTCCTGATTTTTCGAATATTGCCTTGTCGAATGTGGATTTCGGTTTCGAGGCTGTGCTGACGTTGCCGGAGGGTATGGCGTACACGGATGCGTCGAAGTCTGCGACGCTGTCGGGGTCGGATGACTTCAAGGTGTCGAGCGTCGTGGTGTCGGGTCAGACGGCGACTGTGAAGTTCGCGCTGACTGATGCGGCGAAGGCGAAGGTGAGGACGTATGCGGATCTGAAGGCGATCGTTGATGCGGTGGCGTCTCCGTTGCAGGTGACGGTTGCTGGTGTGGTGTTCACGTCGGCGTCGTCGGCGGATACGGAGTACACCGTGAAGGGTTCGGTGTCGGGTTCGTTTGCTGCGTTGGCGTCGAAGTCGGCTGCGACGGGTGGTCGTGAGATTCAGTTCAACCTCACGTGGACTGGTGAGCAGAAGACTGGCCTTGAGGATGCGAAGACTCAGCCGGGTATCACGTACACCGTGAAGTACAAGGCCGCCCCGGTCGAGCCGACCAAGCCGACTGAACCCACGAAGAACACGACGAAGACGCCTTCAACATCGCAAACGCTAGCTAAGACCGGCTTTAGCGGCGCACTCGTCGGCGGACTCGGGATGCTCTTCGCTGCAGCTGGCGCAGTTGCGGTTCGCCAGAAACGCGACTGAGGCACTCTGCGTCTCTGTTGAACGCTCACGCGCGTGTGGGGCATCGACCTGAGTCGGTGCCCCACACGCACTTCACGCTCTCTCATGGCCCTCTTGGACGACACGCCCGAGTGCGGGTGCACTCGTCACCCGGTGCCGCTCCCACTCGGCACGCGCGAGGCCACGGCCACGGCAATGGGGCGAAATTGGCGTCTGGAGCAGGGAAGTGACCGATCTGACTTTGCGACACGCCCGAGTGCGGGGTACGGTAGTTTCTTGGTGATCGTCCGAGCTGCTTCCGTCAGCTCAGGGCGTTATCGCTGCCACTCTGTCGGTGGTTTCACATGCGAGAGCCCCCTTTCGGGTTTGTACTCGCGGGTGGAACTCTGACAGAATGGCACGGATGCCCCAGCGTCTCTGGGGTGGTCCATGCGTGCCATCACGCATGGATCGGGCAATATGCCCAAGATCTTTGGACAAGACGTCGGTCCAGCGCGAGCAATCGCGCGCACAACGGCTGCGACACGCCCGAGTGCGGGGACCGGCGGCGAATCTGTACGAGAAGAGGTAAGACGGCATGGCGGGACAGAAGATCCGCATCCGGCTCAAGTCGTATGACCACGAGGTCATCGACAGCTCCGCGCGCAAGATCGTGGACACCGTACAGCGTGCTGGCGCCACGGTCGTGGGCCCGGTGCCGCTGCCGACCGAGAAGAACGTTTTCGTCGTCATTCGGTCGCCCCACAAGTACAAGGACAGCCGCGAGCACTTTGAAATGCGCACGCACAAGCGGCTCATCGACATCATCGACCCGACCCCCAAGGCCGTCGATTCGCTTATGCGCCTCGATCTGCCTGCGGACGTCAACATCGAGATCAAGCTCTGAGGACATCTGCAATGACTAAGAAGAAGCAGCACGCTGCCGCGCCCGTCAAGGCGCTGCTCGGCCGCAAGCTCGGCATGACCCAGGTCTGGGATGCCGACGGCCACCTCGTGCCCCTGACTGTCGTGCAGGTCGGCACCAACGTCGTCACCCAGGTTCGTACCGAAGAGGTCGACGGCTACTCCGCTATCCAGCTTGGCTTCGGTGAGATTGACTCCCGTAAGGTCACCAAGCCCCTGCAGGGCCACTTCGAGAAGGCCGGAGTTGCTCCGCGCCGTCACCTCGTCGAGGTCCGCACCTCCGAGCACGACTCCTACGAGCTCGGCCAGGAACTCGACGCCGCCACCTTCGAGGCTGGCCAGGCTGTCGACGTCTCCGGCACCACCAAGGGCAAGGGCTTCGCCGGCGTCATGAAGCGTCACGGCTTCGCTGGTGTTTCCGCCTCCCACGGTGCGCACCGCAACCACCGCAAGCCCGGTTCGATCGGCGCCTGCGCGACGCCCGGTCGCATCTTCAAGGGCCTGCGCATGGCCGGCCGCATGGGTGGCAACCGTCGTACTGTTGAGAACCTGACGATCCAGGCCGTCGACACCGAGAAGGGCCTGCTGCTCATCAGCGGTGCCATCCCCGGCCCGAAGAACGGCGTTGTCCTGGTTCGCTCCTCCGTGAAGGGTGCGTGATCATGGCTGACGATCGTAACGTTGACGTCATCGACCTCAAGGGCAAGAAGGCGGGTTCCGTCGTTCTCCCCGGGTCCATCTTTGACGTCCCCACCAACATTCCGCTGATGCACCAGGTTGTCGTCGCTCAGCTTGCGGCCGCCCGACAGGGCACGCACGCGACGAAGACCCGCGGTGAGGTCGCTGGTGGCGGCAAGAAGCCGTTCCGCCAGAAGGGCACCGGTAACGCCCGTCAGGGCTCCATCCGTGCGCCTCACTTCACCGGTGGCGGCATCGTCCACGGCCCCCAGCCGCGTGACTACGACCAGCGCACCCCCAAGAAGATGAAGCAGGGCGCTCTGCGCTCCGCTCTGTCCGATCGTGCGCGCGCCGACCGCATCCACGTTGTCACCGCCCTGTTCGAAGGCGACAAGCCCTCGACCAAGGCTGCTCTCGCCGCTCTGCGCGCGATCGTCGAGGACCGTCAGGCTCTCGTCGTCCTCGAGCGTGGCAACGAACTGACCGCGCTGTCCCTGCGCAACGTTCCCGAGGTTCACGTTCTGTGGGCCGACCAGCTGAACACGTACGACGTCCTGGACGCCGATGACATCGTCTTCACGCAGGCCGCCCTTGAGTCCTTCCTCGGCACCAAGGAGGAGACCAAGTGAGCACGATCGAAGCGGGTAAGAACCCCCGCGACATCATCCTGAAGCCGGTCACCACCGAGAAGTCGCTCGCCCTCATGGACCTGGGCAAGTACACCTTCGAGGTTGACCCCCGCGCGAACAAGACCGAGATCAAGATTGCCCTGGAGCGTATCTTCGGCGTCAAGATCGGTTCCATCGCGACCCAGAACCGCAAGGGCAAGACCTACCGCACCCGCAACGGGATCGGTAAGCGCAAGGACGTCAAGCGTGCCATCGTCACCGTGCGTGAGGGCACCATCGACATCTTCGGCGATCAGGCCTGAGGACCGAAGGGACATTTGAACAATGGGAATTCGCAAGTACAAGCCCACGACTCCGGGCCGTCGCTTCTCGTCCGTCTCTGACTTCGTCGAGATCACCCGCGACACCCCCGAGAAGTCGCTGCTGCGCCCGCTGCACAAGACCGGTGGCCGTAACAACAACGGCCGCGTGACCTCCCGCCACCGCGGCGGCGGCCACAAGCGTCAGTACCGCGTGATCGACTTCCGTCGTCACGATAAGGACGGCGTCCCGGCGACGGTCGCTCACATCGAGTACGACCCCAACCGCACCGCCCGCATTGCCCTCCTGCACTACGCGGATGGCGAGAAGCGCTACATCCTCGCTCCGACCGGCCTCAAGCAGGGCGATCAGATCGAGGCTGGCGTCGGCGCTGACATCAAGCCCGGCAACTCGCTGCAGCTGCGCAACATCCCCCTGGGTACCGTTGTGCACGCCGTCGAGCTCTACCCGGGTGGCGGTGCCAAGATCGCTCGTTCCGCTGGCACCTCCGTGCAGCTCGTCGCTAAGGAAGGCCGCTTCGCCCAGCTGCGTATGCCCTCCGGCGAGATCCGCAACGTCGAGGCCACCTGCCGCGCCACCATCGGCGAGGTCGGCAACGCCGAGCAGTCGAACATCAACTGGGGCAAGGCCGGCCGTATGCGCTGGAAGGGCAAGCGCCCGCACGTCCGTGGTGTCGTTATGAACCCGGTTGATCACCCGCACGGCGGTGGTGAAGGCCGCACGTCCGGTGGTCGTCACCCCGTGTCGCCTTGGGGCAAGCCCGAGGGCCGTACGCGTCGTCCGAAGAAGGCGTCCGATCGTCTGATCGTCCGCCGTCGCAAGACCGGCAAGAACCGCTGAGTAGGAGTCGATTGAAATGCCGCGTAGTTTGAAGAAGGGCCCGTTCGTCGACGACCACCTGCTCAAGAAGGTCGACGCCGCGAACGAATCCGGCTCGAAGAACGTCATCAAGACCTGGTCGCGTCGCTCGGTCATCACCCCGGATTTCCTGGGTCTGACCATCGCCGTCCACGACGGCCGTAAGCATGTGCCCGTTTTCGTCACCGAGTCGATGGTGGGCCACAAGCTCGGCGAGTTCGCTCCCACGCGTACTTTCCGTAGCCACGACAAGGACGATCGTAAGGGACGTCGGCGCTGAGCCGGCCCCACGGAAGAAGAGGCAGATACATGGAAGCCAAGGCGCAGGCGCGATTCATCCGCGTCACGCCCCAGAAGTCCCGCCGTGTTGTGAACGAGGTTCGCGGCAAGCGTGTTCTGGAGGCCGCCGACATTCTGCGGTTCGCCCCGCAGGCCGTCGCCACCGATGTCCGCAAGGTGCTCCTGAGCGCCGTCGCCAACTCGAAGGTCAAGGCTGAGAACGCCGGAGAGACCTTCAACGAGGCCGACCTGCTCGTCCTGGAGGCATACGTGGACGAGGGTCCGACCATGAAGCGTATTCGTCCCCGTGCACAGGGGCGCGCCGGTCGTATCCTGAAGCGCACCTCCCACATCACCATCGTGGTGGGGACCAAGGAAGACAAGAAGAAGGGAGACCGCTGATATGGGTCAGAAGGTCAACCCCCGCGGGTTCCGTCTGGGAATCACCACTGACCACCGGTCTCGCTGGTTCTCCGACTCCACCACCAAGGGACAGCGCTACGCGGACTACGTGGCGGAAGACGTCGCGATCCGCAAGTTCCTGACCGACAACCTCGAGCGCGCTGGTATCGCCGAGGTCGACATCGAGCGTACGCGTGACCGCGTTCGCGTCGACCTGCACACCGCTCGCCCCGGCATCGTCATCGGCCGCCGCGGCGCCGAGGCCGATCGCCTGCGCGTGCAGCTCGAGAAGCTGACGGGCAAGCAGGTTCAGCTGAACATCCTCGAGGTGAAGAACCCCGATCTCGAAGCGCAGCTCGTTGCGCAGGGCATCGCCGAGCAGCTCGCTGCCCGCGTGTCCTTCCGTCGTGCGATGCGTAAGGGCATCCAGTCCGCGCAGCGCGCTGGCGCCAAGGGCATTCGTGTCCAGGTGTCCGGCCGTCTGGGTGGCGCTGAAATGTCCCGCTCCGAGTTCTACCGTGAGGGCCGCGTGCCGCTGCACACCCTCCGCGCGAACATCGACTACGGATTCCACGAGGCCCGTACGACCTTTGGTCGCATCGGCGTCAAGGTGTGGATCTACAAGGGCGACATCACCGAGCGCGAGTTCGCTCGCCAGCAGGCCGAGCAGGCCCAGCGTGGCGGACGTCGCGATGGCCGCCGTGGCCCCCGCCGCGGTGGACGCCCCAACCAGGAGACCGCTGCGCAGCAGGCACCCCGCGAGGCTTCCGCCTCTGAGGCCGCTGCGCCCACGACCGGATCGGAGGCCTGAGCCCCATGCTCATTCCCCGTCGGACTAAGTACCGCAAGCAGCACCGTCCTCACCGCACTGGCTTTGCCTCCGGTGGCACCGAACTGGCATTCGGCGATTACGGCATTCAGGCTCTCGAGCCGGCGTACATCACCAACCGTCAGATTGAGGCGGCTCGTATCGCCGTGACCCGTCACATCAAGCGTGGCGGTAAGGTCTGGATCAACATCTTCCCGGACCGTCCGCTGACGAAGAAGCCCGCCGAAACCCGAATGGGTTCCGGTAAGGGTGCTCCGGAGTGGTGGGTTGCCCCCGTCAAGCCCGGACGCGTCATGTTCGAGCTGGCAGGCGTCCCCGAGGAGCTCGCTCGCGAGGCCCTCAGCCGTGCCCAGCACAAGCTTCCTATCAAGACCCGCTTCGTGGTCCGAGAGGGTGGTGACATCTGATGGCAGATAAGGGTCTGACCACCGAGCAGCTCGACGCCATGGACAACTCCCAGCTGTCCAAGGAGCTCGAGAAGGCCAAGGCCGAGCTGTTCAACCTGCGTTTCGCGCAGGCCGTTGGCAACCTCGAGGATCACGGTCGTATGAAGACCGTGCGTCGCGACATTGCCCGGATCTACACCATCGCGCGTGAGCGGGAGCTTGGCTACCGCACCGCCCCGAGCACTGAGGAGTGAGCCTGATGGCAGAAAGCACCGCTCGTAACGAGCGTAAGGTCCGTCGCGGCTACGTCGTCAGCGACAAGATGGACAAGACCGTTGTCGTCCAGATCGAGGACCGCGTCAAGCACGCCCTCTACGGCAAGGTCATGCGCAAGAACAAGAAGGTCAAGGTTCACGACGAGCACAACGAGTGCGGTGTCGGCGATCTCGTCCTCATCATGGAGACCCGCCCGCTGTCGGCCACCAAGCGCTGGCGCGTTGTGGAGATCCTCGAAAAGGCGAAGTGACCTTCGCTCACAGACCGAAATCCGTTCGGCAAGGCTCGACCGGTACAATCCGGAAGAGAACCGGCACGACGACAGGAGTCAATAGAAAATGATCCAGCAGGAGTCGCGACTGAAGGTCGCCGATAACACAGGGGCCAAGGAGATCCTGACCATCCGTGTTCTCGGTGGCTCGGGTCGGCGCTACGCGGGTATCGGCGACACCATTGTCGCCACCGTGAAGGACGCCATTCCCGGCGGCAACGTCAAGAAGGGCGAAGTCGTCAAGGCAGTGATCGTTCGCACGCGTAAGGAAACCCGCCGCCCCGACGGTTCCTACATTCGTTTCGACGAGAATGCGGCCGTCATCATCAACAACAATGGCGAGCCGCGTGGCACGCGTATCTTCGGCCCCGTGGGCCGCGAGCTGCGCGACAAGAAGTTCATGCGTATCGTCTCCCTCGCTCCGGAGGTGATCTGATCCATGGCAGCCAAGATTCGTAAGAATGACCTCGTCGAGGTCGTTCGCGGACGCACGTCCGACGAGAAGGCGCTGGCTGAGCGCAACGCCCGCCGTGCGGAAGAGGGCCTCGAGCCCCTGACCCCCGGCGACAAGGGCAAGCAGGGCCGCGTCATCCAGGTGTTCCCGGCCGAGGGCAAGGTCCTCGTCGAGGGCATCAACCTGAAGACGCGCCACGTGCGCCAGGGCCAGCAGGGCAGCGCCGGCGGCATCGAGACCATCGAAGCCCCCATCGCCCTGTCGAAGGTCGCTCTGGTCGACCCCGAGACCAAGAAGCGCGTTCGCGTCGGTTTCCGCGAGGACACCGTCGAACGCGGCGGCCGCACCCGCACCGTCCGAGTCCGCGTGACTCGCGGCGGCGCGCAGCGCGGCGTTGAGCAGGGCAAGGAGATCTGAGCATGGCCCCGCGTCTGAAGGAAAAGTACGTCTCCGAGATCCGCGAGGCGCTCCGTGCTGAGTTCAAGCACGAGAACGTCATGCAGGTCGGCGGACTGACGAAGATTGTCGTCAACATGGGTGTCGGCGAGGCCGCTCGCGACTCGAAGGCACTCGAGGGCGCTATCCGCGACCTCACCGCGATCACCGGCCAGAAGCCCGTGACCACCCGCGCCAAGAAGTCCATCGCGCAGTTCAAGCTGCGTGAGGGCCAGGCGATCGGTGCGCACGTGACGCTTCGCGGCGACCGCATGTGGGAGTTCCTGGACCGCCTCCTCTCGACGGCGCTTCCCCGTATCCGTGACTTCCGCGGACTGTCCTCCAAGCAGTTCGACGGTCACGGTAACTACACCTTCGGTCTCACGGAACAGTCGATGTTCCACGAGATCGACCAGGACTCGATCGACCGAGTGCGCGGCATGGACATCACGGTTGTCACCTCGGCCACCACCGACGAAGAGGGTCGCGCCCTTCTCCGTCACCTCGGCTTCCCGTTCAAGGAGGACTGACCCATGGCCAAGACATCCCTGAAGGTCAAGGCTGCCCGCAAGCCGAAGTTCGGCGTGCGTGCCTACACCCGGTGCAACCGTTGCGGTCGTCCGCACTCGGTGTACCGCAAGTTCGGACTGTGCCGCGTGTGCCTGCGCGAGCTTGCCCACCGTGGCGAGCTCCCCGGTGTCACCAAGAGCAGCTGGTAAAACGAACGTCGCAGGTCCCGGGTAACCGGAGAAACCGCGACGAGGAAGGGGAATAAACCCCCATGACAATGACAGACCCGATTGCAGATATGCTGACGCGTCTGCGCAACGCGAATCGTGCGCACCACGATGCGGTCTCCATGCCGTACTCGAAGCTCAAGAACGCGATTGCGAACATCCTGGTCGAGGAAGGCTACATCGCCTCGACCTCCGTCGAGGATGCCCGCGTGGGCAAGACCCTGACGATCAACCTGAAGTACGGCTCGCACCGCGAAGCCGCCATCCAGGGGCTCAAGCGCGTGTCCAAGCCCGGTCTGCGCGTGTACGCCAAGTCCACCAACCTGCCCAAGGTCCGCGGCGGCCTCGGCGTGGCGATCCTGTCCACGTCCTCCGGCCTGCTCACCGACCGTCAGGCAGCCGAGAAGGGTGTGGGTGGGGAAGTCCTCGCCTACATCTGGTGATGAGGAGGCTGAACAATGTCGCGAATTGGTAAGAATCCCATCGCTATCCCCGCCGGTGTCGACGTTGCGATCGACGGCCAGAACGTGACCGTGAAGGGCCCCAAGGGCACCCTCTCCCACGTTGTCGCCGAGCCGATCACCGCGAAGATCGAGGATGGCCAGGTTGTCGTCGAGCGTCCGAACGACGAGCGCACCTCGCGTTCGCTCCACGGACTGTCCCGCACCCTGATCGCCAACATGATCGTCGGCGTGACCGAGGGCTACAAGAAGGATCTCGAAATCACGGGTACCGGTTACCGCGTGGTCGCCAAGGGTAAGGACCTCGAGTTCTCCCTCGGCTTCTCCCACACGATCACCGTTACCCCGCCTGAGGGCATCGAGTTCACGATCGCTCCGAAGTCCCAGACGCTGTTCACGGTCTCCGGAATCGACAAGCAGCTCGTCGGTGAGACCGCTGCTCGCATCCGCAAGCTGAAGAAGCCGGAGCCCTACAAGGGCAAGGGCATCCACTACGTGGGCGAGACCATCCGTCGCAAGGTCGGAAAGGCTGGTAAGTGATGGCTTACTCGATCAAGGGCAAGGGCAAGTTCGTCGCTCGCAAGCGCCGTCACCTCCGCCTCCGCAAGAAGATCAACGGCACGCCCGAGCGTCCCCGTCTGGTCGTCACCCGTTCGAACCGCCACATGGTGGCTCAGGTCATCGACGATACGGTCGGCCACACCCTGGTGTCGGCTTCCGACATCGAGACCGAGCTCGCTGGTTCGGAGGGCACGAAGACCGACAAGGCTCGCAAGGTCGGCGCACTGATCGCCGAGCGTGCGAAGGCTGCCGGTATCTCCGCTGTCGTCTTCGACCGTGGTGGTAACAAGTACGCAGGTCGCGTTGCGGCCGTTGCCGAGGCCGCCCGTGAGGGCGGACTCGAGCTGTGAACGAGCCGAAAGAAAGAGAGATCATCTGATGGCTGCACAGCAGCGAGACAGGAACGGTTCGGGCGCGGGCGAGAACAACGATCGCCGTGAGCGCCGCTCCGGCCGCGGCAACGATCGCGATAACCGCCGGAACAACGAGAACAAGAACGAGTACATCGAGCGCGTCGTTACGATCAACCGCGTCTCCAAGGTTGTGAAGGGTGGACGTCGTTTCTCCTTCACCGCCCTGGTTGTCGTGGGTGACGGCGAAGGCACGGTGGGCGTCGGCTACGGAAAGGCCAAGGAAGTTCCCCAGGCGATTTCCAAGGGCGTCGAGGAGGCGAAGAAGAACTTCTTCCGCGTCCCGATGATCCGCCGCACGATCACGCACGTGGTGCAGGGCCGCGATACCGCCGGTATCGTCCTGCTCCGTCCGGCCGCCCCCGGTACCGGTGTTATCGCCGGTGGTCCGGTGCGCGCCGTCCTGGAGGCCGCGGGCGTCCACGACGTGCTCACCAAGTCGCTGGGCTCGTCCAACGCGATCAACATCGTCCACGCGACGGTTGACGCACTCAAGCAGCTCGAGCAGCCCGAGGCTGTCGCCGCTCGTCGCGGCCTGCCCCTCGAGCGCGTTGCTCCCGCGTCCATGCTGCGCGCTCGCGCAGAGGGCGAGGCTGAGAAGCGCGCGGCTGCCGAGGCCGCCGAGGCCGACAAGGCCGCTGCAGGGGAGGCTAAGTGATGGCGAAGAACATCAAGATCACGCAGGTCAAGTCCTCTGCTCACGCGAAGCAGAACATGAAGGACACGCTGCGCACCCTCGGGCTGCGCAAGATCGGCCAGAGCGTCGTGCGTGAGCAGACGGATGCCGTCCTCGGCGCCGTCCGCACCGTGCGTCACCTGGTGACCGCTGAGGAGGTCGACTGACAATGGCGGACTCCACGAACAAGACGCAGATCGTTAAGCTGCACCACCTGCGTCCTGCCCCGGGAGCCAAGACCGCGAAGACCCGCGTGGGTCGCGGTGAAGGTTCGAAGGGTAAGACCGCTGGCCGTGGCACCAAGGGCACCAAGGCCCGTTACCAGGTTGCTGCCGGCTTCGAGGGTGGCCAGATGCCGATCCACATGCGTCTGCCGAAGCTTCGCGGCTTTAAGAACCCCTTCCGCGTTGAGTACCAGGTCGTGAACGTTGGCAAGCTCGGGGAACTGTTCCCCGAGGGCGGCAAGGTCACGGTCGAGGATCTCGTCGCCAAGCACGCCGTTCGCGATTCCGCGCCCGTTAAGGTGCTCGGTACCGGCGAACTGAGTGTCAAGCTCGAGGTTGAGGTCGACTCCTGGTCGTCCTCCGCCGAGGCGAAGATCACTGCTGCCGGCGGGTCCATCTCGGCTCGCTGACAGTGAACGGGGGTGGTCCCGCCAGGGACCACCCCCGTTACGTGTCTGCCGTCATCGTGGGTGAGAAGCTGTCAAATAGCTTTTCACCCGCGAAAGCGGCTCGCCCCGCCGCACGGGGCACCAGCGCTCCGCGTCTCGTTAAATACGCGGCAAAGCGCTTTTTTAATGATTGGATATCGCCAACCACTACCCGTGTCGGGTAAGCTGGATCAGTCTAGGGGCTTCGCCCCGCATGCCCATCACCCGTAGGAGGAAGCCTTGCTCGGTGCATTCGCCCAGGCGTTCCGTACCCCCGACTTGCGTCGGAAGCTGCTCTTTACCCTGTTCATCATGGCCGCATTCCGGCTGGGCTCGTTCATTCCGACGCCCGGCGTGGACTCGCAGGCCGTCCAGAAGTGCATGGCGCAGGAGTCGCAGGCGTCGCTGCTCGACCTCGTCAACCTGTTCTCGGGTGGAGCGCTCCTTCAGCTGTCGATCTTTGCGCTGGGCATCATGCCCTACATCACCGCGTCGATCATCATCCAGCTGCTGCGGGTCGTGATTCCTCGTTTCGATGACCTCCACAAGGAGGGCCAGACGGGCCAGGCGAAGCTGACGCAGTACACGCGTTATCTCACGATCTTCCTGGGTATTTTGCAGGCCACCACCACCATTTCTCTGGCACGCAGCGGACAGCTCTTCCAGTCCTGCAACCAGGACGTTATTAAGGATCGTTCGATTCTCACGTTCATCATGATGATCATCGTCATGATGGCCGGTACGGGCGTCATCATGTGGCTGGGCGAGCTCATCACGGAGCGCGGCATCGGCAACGGCATGTCCCTTCTGATCTTCACCTCTATTGCCGCCCGTCTGCCCGAGCAGCTCCTGTCGATCGGCCAGGCCGGTAAGTGGGGCTCCGTTGCGGCTATCGTCGCCCTTTTGCTCCTCGTCGCTATTGCCGTTGTTTACGTCGAGCAGGCGCAGCGCCGAATCCCCGTCCAATACGCCAAGCGCATGATTGGACGCCGCCAGTACGGCGGCACCACCACTTACATTCCGCTGAAGATCAACATGTCGGGCGTTATCCCCGTCATCTTCGCGTCGTCGATTCTTGCCCTGCCTCCGATGGCGGCGCAGTTCGGTAAGCCTGACGACGCATGGGTCCAGTGGATCTCGGCGCACTTCACGCAGGGCAGCTCGTTCTACCTGACGATCTACGCCCTCATGACTCTGTTCTTCACCTTCTTCTACACGGCCATTACGTTCAACCCGGACGAGGTCGCTGACAACATGAAGAAGTATGGAGGCTTCATCCCCGGTTACCGTGCGGGTCGCCCCACGGCTGAGTACCTGCGCTACGTGATCAACCGAATCACCTCTGCGGGCGCCCTCTACCTGGTGATCATCGCCCTCCTGCCGTCGCTCGCGATCATCCCGCTGAAACTGTCGAGCTCGCAGATGCCCTTCGGTGGCACCACGCTGCTCATCATCATCGGCGTCGGCCTGCAGACGGTGAAGGAAATCAACACGCAGCTGCAGCAGCATCACTACGAAGGATTCCTGAAATGACAGTCGTTATCCTCCTCGGCCCTCCCGGAGCTGGCAAGGGCACCCAGGCCTCGCGCATCGCTGAGCGCCTCGGTATTCCGGCCATTTCGACGGGCGACATCTTCCGCGCGAACATGGCGGAGGGCACGGAGATCGGCAAGCAGGCGCAGGCCTACATGGACCGCGGCGAGTTTGTCCCGGACTCTGTCACGAACGCCATGGTGAAGGCTCGCCTGGCCGCCCCCGACGCTGCCGACGGTTTCCTCCTTGACGGCTACCCGCGTTCCGTGGAACAGGCGCACGTGCTGCGCGACATGCTCCTCGACCTGGGTAAGTCCATCGACGTCGTCCTCGAGATCCAGGTGGATGAGGACGAGGTCGTGGAGCGCATGCTCAAGCGCGCCCAGGAGCAGCATCGTACGGACGACACCGAGCCAGTCATGCGTCACCGCCTGGAGGTCTACCACCAGCAGACGGAACCCGTCGCCACCTACTACGTCGACCAGGACCTCCTTGAGGTCGTCGATGGTAGTGGCACGATCGACGAGGTCACGGCTCGCATCTTCGCGATCCTCGACTCGGTGGCGAAGAACTAAACGATGCCACGCATTGAACTGAAGTCCGCGCAGGAGCTTCGATGGATGCGCGAGGCCGGTCTGGTCGTCGCGTCGATCCACGAGGCCCTGCGCGGCGCTGTCCGCCCCGGCATTACGACGCGCGAGCTTGACGAAGTGAGCGCCCAGGCGATTGCCGACGGGGGAGCGACCTCGAACTTCAAGGGCTACTACGGCTACCCGGCCACAGTGTGCATCTCCGTGAACGACGTCATTGTTCATGGGATTCCCGATGACTACGAGCTGGCCCCCGGAGACCTCGTGTCCTTTGACTGCGGCGCGTACGTCGAACGTGGCGGCCGCCAGTGGCACGGCGACGCGGCTTTCAGCATCATCGTCGGCGAAGCCTTTGTGTCCGACGCGGACTTCGCCGCTGGCGAGCGTGCCAGCCGACCGATCGCCGGAGTGGACGAGGAACTGCTGCGTGAGCGCCGCCAGCTGGACGCGGTGACGCGCGAGTCCCTGTGGGCCGCGCTCGCAGGCCTCGCCAACGGGAAGCGCATCAGCGCGGTTGGCCACGCTGTCGAAGAAGTCGTCGCGGAGAACGCTCTCATCAACGGCTGGGAGGCCGGCATCATCGAAGAGTTCGTGGGTCACGGCATCGGCACGAAGATGCACATGCCTCCCGACGTCCTCAACTACAACGTCCGCGGCATCCAGGCGCGACTCAAGCCCGGTATGGTCCTGGCGGTTGAGCCCATGCTCACCCGTGGTGATATCGCGTCGAGCACGGATGACGATGAGTGGACGGTGCGCACGGTAGACGGCCGCGATGCCGCCCACTGGGAGCACTCGATCGCGATCACCGAGGACGGAGTCTCCGTCCTGACGGCGCGCGATGGGGGAGTGGCTGGCCTGGCACCCTACGGTGTCACTCCTGTCTCGCTCGACTGACGTCTCGAACGGTTTCGGGCCCGGTACCTCACGAAGGTGCCGGGCCCGAGTCTTCTATCGACGAGGTCGCGTTCGAACCACCGGTGTTCCTGCAGGCTGCGCCACCGGTGTTCCTGCTGGCAGCGCCACCGGTGTTCCGGGTGCCGTCGGGCCCGCTCGCCGTCCGCGCAGCGAGCTTCGCTCGGCGGGTCGGCTCGAAGCCCGACCAGGCCGCGGCCCAGCCGGCGCTCTCCTCACAGGTGGCACGTGGCGCGTGTGGTGTGCGTTGCCCGGCCAGGCCCACTTCGCCCTCAGCCTTTGCGCTGCCTAATCGCCGCGCCCGCAATCAATGTCGCATGCAATTCCCCCGCGACTATTTCAAACCATGAAATTGCGGCGTTGGAATTGCAACGTTTTGAGGCTTTGTTGAATCTTCGCCCAATCGAATTGCATGCGAGATTTGTGGGGTCGGGCCCTGTGGTCTGCCGAGAGACCATAACCTGCGAGTACCTGCACTCTGCTCAGTCAGTCTGTACGGCTGCGCCGTAGCGCTTTTGCGTCGTGAGGCCCGTGGTTCCCACTGTGTGGGACTTATCCGGATAGGTTGCGCGCATCCGGATAGGTTATTAAGCTATCCGGATGCTCGTTACCTATCCGGATGTTCCTTACCTATCCGGAAGTGTGTTGGTGGCTGGGGCTGCAGCTTCGTATGCGGGCGGAACCGCGTTGAGTCTTGTTGATCAGTGGTGTCATGCTCCAGGTCTGATCTTGCGTGGCGCATGGAAACGGTCGTGCGCATGGTTTCTAGGCAATGTCGCATGCAATTCTCCTGTCGCTACTTCAAAACTTGAAATCGCAGCGTTGGAATTGCAACGTTTTCAGACTTAGTTGAATCGTCACCGAATCGAATTGCATGCGACTTTTACCCGGTTAGGCCCTGCGGTCCCTCAAGCGTGCGCCGCATTGGCGCACGTGGTGGATGGCGCTTAGTACGTGGTGGATGGCGCTTAGTACGTGGTGGATAGCGCTTGGTGCGTGGTGAATGGTCTGCGGTACGCGGTATCTGGCGCGTGGTGAGTGGCCAGGCCGAGGGCCCGCCGGTGTCCTTCGCGCGGGTGCCTCATGGCGTGCGGTGCGCTGGTGCGGCCTCGGCACGAGCGACGTGGACGCCCCTCAGCGTGTACGTAAAATGTGACGCATTAAACGTGAGCGAACCGACAGGGACCCTGACTACCGCCGAGGGGTATCGATGCCGTAGAGTAGTTCCTTGGGCGTATCTGCATCCGGCACTCGTCGGTGCACTATGCCTGGCGGCATCCGCCGCAACCTATCCGAGACATGTAGAGGATAAACGGAGGATATGGCGAAGAAAGACGGCGTCATTGAGATGGAAGGCACGGTCGTTGAGGCCCTGCCTAACGCAATGTTCCGTGTGGAACTGAAGAATGGCCACGTGGTTCTCGGCCACATTGCGGGAAAGATGCGTCAGCACTACATCCGCATCCTGCCCGAGGATCGAGTTGTCGTCGAGCTGAGCCCCTACGACCTCTCTCGAGGCCGTATCGTCTACCGCTACAAGTGACCCGACACAAACTGCCCGACGGGCAGTGGAGGTAACAACCATGAAGGTCAAGCCGAGTGTCAAGAAGATCTGTGACAAGTGCAAGGTGATTCGTCGCCACGGCAACGTCATGGTCATCTGCGACAACCCCAGGCACAAGCAGCGCCAGGGCTGAGGCCCGCTGCGACCCGCGGGGCAACAAGCCCCACAGCATCACTCTAAGCGCCCACACATGGGTGACCCTCGGTTCGGAGGCCGAGGCCGGGCTGCTCGCCCGGACTGAGCGATGACGACCTCCGATGAACAACTGGAGCAACATCACCATGGCACGTATTGCCGGCGTCGACCTCCCCCGCGAGAAGCGGCTCGAGATCGCGCTCACATACATCTACGGAGTCGGCCGCACCCGCGCGGCAGAGACCCTCGCCGCCACCGGCGTCAGCCCGGACGTCCGCGTGAAGGACGCGACGGAAGAGGACCTCGTCAAGCTTCGTGACTACATTGAGGCAAACTTCAAGGTTGAGGGTGACCTCCGCCGTGAGGTTCAGGCCGACATTCGTCGCAAGATCGAAATCGGTTCGTACCAGGGCCTTCGCCACCGTCGTGGCCTGCCGGTCCACGGTCAGCGCACCAAGACCAACGCGCGTACCCGCAAGGGCCCCAAGCGCACCGTTGCAGGCAAGAAGAAGGCCAAGTAAGGCCTAGGGAAGCCCAGCCCCTCGGGGTAGCTTTCCGCGACAAGAAGGAACTGAACCAGAAATGGCAGCAGCAAAGACCTCGCGCACGGGCGGTGCCCGCAAGCCGCGTCGCAAGATTTCGAAGAACGTCACCAACGGCCACGCCTACATCAAGTCGACGTTCAACAACACCATCGTTTCCCTCACGGACCCCACGGGCGCGGTTGTCGCCTGGGCGTCCTCCGGCCAGGTTGGCTTCAAGGGTTCGCGTAAGTCCACCCCCTTCGCCGCGCAGCTCGCGGCCGAGGCTGCGGCTCGTCGCGCCCAGGAGCACGGCATGAAGAAGGTTGACGTTTTCGTGAAGGGTCCCGGCTCCGGCCGCGAGACCGCGATCCGTTCCCTCCAGGCCGCCGGCCTCGAGATCGGTTCGATCCAGGACGTCACGCCTCAGGCCTTCAACGGCACCCGCCCGCCGAAGCGCCGCCGCGGCTGACTTGCGGACGGGAGGGCCCTGCCCTCCCCACGTCTGAACCTTCGGGTTCTTACTCCCTTAGCCTGCTTCAGCAGGTTCCCATATCCGGTGTCATATAGCGGGCACCGGCCAGAAAGGAATAGACGTGCTCATTGCAGAGCGACCCATCCTGACCGAAGAAAAGGTCAGCGACCTGCGCTCCCGTTTCACCCTGGAGCCCCTCGAGCCCGGGTTCGGCTACACGCTGGGTAACTCCCTGCGTCGTACCCTCCTGTCCTCGATCCCGGGTGCAGCGGTGACGTCCATCCGCATCGATGGCGTCCCCCACGAGTTCCGCACGATCGAAGGTGTGAAGGAAGATGTCGCTGAGATCATCCTGAACATCAAGCAGATCGTCCTGTCCAGCGAGAACGACGAGCCTGTCGTCATGTACCTGCGGAAGGCTGGCCCCGGCGAGGTTGTCGCCGGAGACATCACGCCTCCCGCCGGCGTGGAGATCCACAACCCCGATCTGCACCTTGCCACCCTCAACGAGAAGGGCAAGCTGGAGATCGAGCTGACCGTCGAGCGTGGCCGCGGCTACGTGTCGGCCGCTCAGAACAAGGATCCGCAGGCCGAAATCTCTCGCATTCCGATTGATTCGATCTACTCGCCCGTCGTCAAGGTGACCTACAAGGTCGAGGCGACGCGTGTCGAGCAGCGCACCGACTTTGATCGCCTCGTCATCGACGTGGAGACCAAGCCGGCGATCACCCCGCGCGATGCCCTGGCCTCGGCCGGCAAGACGCTGGTGGAGCTGTTCGGCCTCATGCGTGAACTGAACGAGGAAGCGGAAGGCATCGAGGTGGGTCCGTCCACCACCGACGCCACCCTCGCCGCCGATCTGGCGCTCCCGATCGAGAACCTGAACCTGCAGTCGCGTTCCTACAACGCGCTGCGTCGCCGCGGCATTCTGACCGTCGGCGAGCTGGTTGCTCACTCGGAGGCCGATCTGCTCGACATCCGCAACTTCGGCACCAAGTCGATCGAAGAGATCAAGGAGTCCCTGGCGGCCCTTGGTATGACGCTGAAGGACTCGGTCATGCCGAGCTTCGGCGACTCGGAGTCCGCCGCGATCTTTTCGGACGACCAGTCCATCTGACCCCGTGCGTCCGATGGACGCATTGAATCCGTAGGAGAAACAAATGCCCACCCCCAAGAAGGGTGCTCGTCTGGGCGGTAGCCCGGCACACCAGAAGCTGATCCTGTCGAACCTGGCAGCTCAGCTCATCGAACACCGCGGCCTCACGACCACGGAGGCGAAGGCCAAGGCCCTGCGCCCCTACATCGAGAAGCTGATCACTAAGGCCAAGCGTGGCGACCAGCACGCCCGCCGCACGGTCCTGAAGAAGATCCCCAACAAGGGCATCGTCGCGATCCTCTTCGAGGAGCTCGTTCCCGCGATGGATTCCGAGCGCGCTGGCGGCTACACCCGCCTCATCCGCGTCGGCAACCGCAAGGGCGACAACGCTCCCCTGATGCGCATCGAGCTCGTCATGGAGAAGGTCGAGAAGAAGGCCGTCGTGAAGGCTGCCGAGAAGACGGCTGAGAAGGCCGCCGAGGCCAAGGCCGTTGCTGCCGAGGCCGAGGAAGCCGCTGAGGCTGCAGCCGAGCGCGCCGAAGAGGCTCGCGAGGAAGGCGATCTCGCCAAGGCCAACGAGGCCGAGGAGATCGCCGAGGAGGCCGGCAAGGCTGAAGACGCCGCCGAGCAGGCCGCTGAGGAGAAGTGACGCAAGGTCACTGATTCGCTCGAGCATTGGGCCGGGCACCCTCCGGGGTGTCCGGCCCTTGCCGTATCCGGTAGCCTGATGTCATGACTCGTGAGATGACGTTGGCGATTGACTGCGGCGGCGGTGGCATCAAGGGATCTGTCGTTGATGAGCGTGGGACGATGATGGCCCCGCCTCGCCGGGTGCCTACTCCGTACCCGCTGCCTCCGGAACTCCTCGTGGAGACCGTTGTCGGCCTCGCCCGCGAGCTTCCCGCGGCGACGCGCGTGACGATGGGCATGCCGGGCATGATTCGGCACGGTGTCGTCATTGCTACGCCTCACTACATCACCCGCGACGGGCCCCGTTCGCGCGTGCTGCCTGAGCTGGTGGAAAGCTGGGATCACTTCGACATGGGGCACGCGATTGAGCAGGCGCTCGGCCTGCCCACGAAGGTCCTGAACGACGCGGAGGTTGCGGGCGCGGGTGCGATCACCGGCCGCGGCCTCGAAATGATCATCACCCTGGGGACTGGCCTGGGTAACGCGGTCTTTGACGGCGGCCAGCTGGCACCCCACGTCGAGGTCTCGCAGGGGCCGGTTCGCTGGGGCCTCACCTACGACGACTACATTGGCGAGCATGAGCGCCTGCGCCTCGGCGACGTGCACTGGTCGCGCCGCATCCGCCGCGTGGTGGACGGCCTACGCCCGATGTACATGTGGGACCGCCTCTACCTGGGGGGCGGTAACTCGAAGCGCATCACGGCCTCGAACCTGCGTCTCATGGGCGACGACGTGATCGTCGTGCCCAACGATGCGGGAATCATCGGCGGCGTGCGGGCGTGGGAGCTGTGAGCACGCGTCGCCTGCGCCTGGACCTGGGCTATGACGGCACAGATTTTCGAGGCTGGGCCGCCCAGCCCGGCCTGCGCACCGTCCAGGGTGAGGTCGAAGCGGCCCTCGCGATGGCCTCGCGCGAGGAAGTGACGACGACCGTCGCTGGGCGCACCGACGCCGGGGTGCATGCGCGCCACCAGGTCTGTCATGTCGACCTGAGCGACGAGGCCTGGGCGCGGCTGACGCCCAGGGGAGGGGAGTCCTCCCAGGAGGCCACGGCCTCGTCGATCGTGCGCAGGCTGAACAAGATTCTCTCCGGGCGCTACGGTGAGCGCGCGCGTGGACGCGACCTGCCCGCCGCGCGCGGGACCTGCGATGTGCGCATCTACTCGGCCGCCGTCGTTGACCCCAGCTTCGACGCGCGCTTTTCCGCCCTCGGCCGCTCCTACGCCTACCGGGTCTCGGATCGTCCCTGGCCGCTGGGCCGATGGGACCGCCTGTGGGTGGAGGACCCGCTCGACGAGGCAGCCATGAACGAGGCCGGGGCCTCCCTGCTCGGGGAGCACGACTTTCTCGGGTTCTGTCGCCCGCGCGAGGGGGCCACGACGATTCGGACGCTGCGGACGTTGCACGCGCAGCGCGACAGCGAAGGGACTCTCGTCTTCTCCGTCGAGGCGGACGCGTTTTGTCATTCGATGGTCCGCTCCCTGGTCGGAGCGCTGCTCCTGGTGGGCTCGGGCGCGCGCGATACGGACTACCCGGCACAGATCCTGAGCGCCCGCTCGCGCGCTGAAGCCGCACCGATCGCCCCCGCCCACGGACTCACCCTCGAGGGCGTCGACTATCCCGACCCGTCCCAGTGGGGCGCGAGGGCGCAGCAGGCTCGGGCCAGGCGAGATAGCTGCTGCGGCGACGACGGCTGAGGAATGTGACACAGTATTCGCCGCGCTTTGACCGCCGGGCCGCACCCCGATAATATGGCTAGTGCTGTGCGTCAGCAGAGTACCTAGTGTCTCCCACTCGCTAGGAGCGCTCGCCGACGCCTCGCGCGAACCGTTTCATCGCGGATGCCCCCGGAAAAACCGGCGCGGCGTCCCATGACCAACAAGAATTGAAGGTTACGCCCGTGCGCACCTATTCACCCAAGCCCGGGGACGCGGACAAGAAGTGGTACGTCATTGACGCCACCGACGTCGTCCTCGGTCGTCTGGCAGCCCAGACCGCTGCCCTCCTCCGTGGGAAGCACAAGCCGACGTTCGCCCCTCACATGGACATGGGCGACAACGTCATCATCATCAACGCGGACAAGGTCGCTCTGACCGGCAAGAAGCTCGACCAGAAGATGGCCTACCGTCACTCCGGTCGTCCCGGCGGCCTGACCGCGACCGCTTACCGTGACCTCCTCGCTGCGGCGCCCGAGCGCGCCGTCGAGAAGGCCGTTAAGGGCATGCTTCCTCACAACTCCCTCGGCCGCGCGCAGTTCAAGAAGCTGCACGTTTACGCTGGCCCGGAGCACCCCCACGCCGGCCAGTCGCCGGTTCCCTACGAACTGACCCAGGTGGCTCAGTGACCTCCGGTCGCTGAACGCCTTTGACCCTGAGGAGAACCGTGGCTGAGACCATCGTTTCCGCTGAGCTGGACGAGGAAGTCGTCCCCAGCTCCTACACGTCCGAGACCGAGTCGGCTCCCGCCGGCGCCGGTCAGTCCATCACCGCGCCCGGCGCGGGCCTGGGCCGCCGCAAGGAGGCCGTCGCCCGCGTTCGCCTGGTCCCCGGCTCCGGCAAGTGGACCATCAACGGTCGCACCCTTGAGGACTACTTCCCCAACAAGCTGCACCAGCAGCTGGTGAAGTCCCCCTTCGTGCTGCTCGACATTGACGGCCGCTTCGACGTTATCGCCCGCATCAACGGCGGCGGCATTTCCGGCCAGGCCGGTGCCCTGCGCCTCGGCGTGTCGCGCGCCCTCAACGAGATCGACCGCGACGCGAACCGTCCGGCCCTCAAGAAGGCTGGCTTCCTGACCCGCGACGCCCGCGCCACCGAGCGTAAGAAGGCAGGCCTCAAGAAGGCCCGCAAGGCTTCGCAGTTCTCGAAGCGCTGATTTCA